>JALGTT010000128.1 GCA_029821235.1 Candidatus Hebobacteria bacterium
CCGCCCTACAGCGCCATCCTCGCCGCGGAAACAAATACCTCTCAGCGGAATGTAGCATACCACATCCACCCCTGGGCTTTCTGCACCGAGGACGCAGGTCTCTGTCCGGTGAACGCGGAATCACAGAGTTGTGGCAGTTGATTCCACCATGCGCACGAGGCGGCGGAGATGACAGCGGGGGGATATGACCTGGAGGAGATCCGGCAGCGGGCAGATATCGTCGAGATCATCTCCCCGCACGTCACCCTGCGCAAGGCCGGGCGCCGCCTGGTGGGGCTCTGTCCGTTCCACCAGGAGAAGACCCCCTCCTTCACCGTGGACCCGGAGAGCGGTCTCTGGCACTGCTTCGGGTGCAAGGCGGGGGGCGATCTCTTCCGGTTCGTGGAGATGATCGAGAAGGTTACCTTCCGCGAGGCGGTGGAACTGCTCGCCCGCAAGTACGGCATTGCTCCCCTGCGCAAGGCCGACGCGGCCGTCAGCGCGCGCCGGGACCGCATGATCGGCCTTCACGCGGACGCCGCCCGCTTTTTCCAGCACTGCCTCACCGTGCCTGCCGCGCGCAGAGTGCGCGAGTACGTCGCCCGCCGAGGCATGTCCGACGAAACGGTCAAGGAGTGGGGACTGGGCTATGCCCCGCCCACCTGGGATGCCCTGCTCAAGGCGATGCGCCGCCGCGGGCATTCAGTGCAGGACCTGGTGCGCGCCGGCCTGGCGGTGGCCACGGACGACGGGGCATACGACCGCTTCCGGGACCGCTTGATCTTCCCCATCTGGGATGCCACGGGCCGGGTCATCGCCTTCGGGGGCCGGTCCCTGCCCCCTCAGCCGGGTGCGGAGGAGCAGCAGCCGAAATACCTCAACTCCCCTGAGACGCCTCTGTTCCACAAGGGACGGGTCCTGTACGGCCTGCACCGCGCCCGCCGCGCCATGGCGGACACAGGGCGGGCGGTGGTGGTGGAGGGCTATGTGGATGTGATCGCCTGCCACGAAGCAGGGCTCACCGAAACCGTGGGCACCCTCGGCACCGCGCTCACCCCCGACCACGTGCAGGCTCTTCGCCGGCGCGTCTCCAGCCTGGTGTTGTGCTTCGATTCCGATTCCGCCGGCCTGGCCGCCGCGCTGCGGGGTCGGGAGCTGTTTCAGCGGGCGGAACTGGAGGTGCGAGTGGTAACCCTGCCACCGGGCCTCGATCCGGACGGCGTGCTGCGGAACCAGGGACCAGAAGCCCTGCGCGACCTGGTGGAGAAGGCGCTTCCCATCACCGAGTGGGAACTGCGCCGGATTCTGGGGGAGACCCGCCCCGGCGAGGACCTGCGCCCGGAGGTGTTGCAGCAGGCGGTCAAGGTGTTGGCGCGGCTGGCCCCGGGTGTGGAAAGGGAGTACTACGTGAGATGGCTCGCGCAGCATGGAGCGGGAAGCTCGCCGTCCGCGACGACGGCACTGGAGGACGCCCTTCGCGCAGAGCTGTCTCGTCTCGCGACAAGGAAGCCGCGGGAGGAGCGGCGAATTCAAATCTCCGGACCGACGGGGGCCACGGCCGCTCCGGCGGCCTCTGAGCGGCTGGAGAGGTCTGTGCTCGCCGCATTCCTGCACCAGCCGCACCTGGCCGAGCGCTATCTGGACGCCCTCGAAGTGGGTGACTTGTCCACGGAGGCGCACAAGGACATCCTCGCAGCGATCTCCGCCTTGTTGCGGGAGGGAGAGGCGGTCACGGCCCAGGCGGTCACGCCGAAGTTGCCGCCCGAGGCGCGCAGTGTGTTGGCGGAACTGGCGATGAGCGAGGTGCCGCCCGAAAGGCTGGAGGAGCAGGTGCGGCAGGCCATTCGGCGGCTGGCGGAGCGCAGATTACGGAGGGAAGAGGAGGCGCTGCGAAAGCGGCTGGCAGGGGTGAGTTCGGCGGAGGAACGGCGCGAGTTGCTCGACCGGATCAACGACTGTCGGCGGAAGCGCTCCGCGCTGGCCAAAGAGAGAATTGTAGGCGACATGTGAAGGGAATGGGGCATGTGGTGGTAAGTTTATTGTGGGGGACGCTCAGGCTGGGGCTTCGACGTGTTGCGGCCATCCGCCAAGGCCGCGCAAACCCCGACAACTGCGGAAGGCGACAGGTATCTACCTGTTGAAAATATGGATGCCCTGGTGACAGGGCGACTGCCATGGCAAGACGTCGCGAGACAAGAGATACGAGAGAAGAAGAAGAGGTACAGAAACTGCTCGCGCAGGGAAGGCGCAAGGGAGGCGTGCTCACCTATGAGGAGGTGAACGACGCCCTCGGCGAGGAGCACTTCAGCGCGGATCAACTGGACAGCATCCTCCAGGCGGTGAGCGACCAGGGGGTGCAGGTGGTGGACAGCGGCGAGGCGCGCGCGGGCGAGCGCGGCTCCCGCCGGGCCGCGGACAAGAACGTACTGGTGGTGCCGCCGGGCGAGGAAACGCCCACGGTGGAGGGGATTCCCCCGGACGACTCGGTGCGCATGTACCTGCGGGAGATCGGCCGCGTCCAGTTGCTCACCCCAGAGGAAGAGGTCGAACTGGCCAAGCGCCTGGAGCGCCACACCATCCTCTCCAAGTTGGAGGCGGTGTGGCAGTACAGCGTCAACGTGCTGGGGCGCAAGCCGCGGTTCGCGGACATCGAGAGCGCCATCAAGAAGATGTCCGACCCCGATCTCCAGGAGGAGATCGAACTCATCGAGACGGTCCTCAAGCGGCTGCGGGTGCGGGGCGAGAACGACCACCTGACCCCCGAGGAAGTGCATGCCCAGGTCCACAACTACCTCAAGCAACGGCTGGAGGAGATCAAGACCAAGCAGATGATTCTCCTCCGCGACTACTCCGCGCCCGAGACCGAGGGAGCCCGGGTCGGGAAGTCCGACCTCGAGCGGGCGCTCTCCGAGGCGCGGCGGCGCAGCAAGCGCTATCGGTGGCTGGCGCGCCGGCTTCAGCGCCGCCGGGTGAGGGCCGACCTGTTCGTGCGCGCGGTGTGGGAGCAGTTCCGCGCCGAGGCCCGCAGCGAAGAGGAAGCGGGGCCGCCCGAGGATGACGATCAGGTGGGCCGCTGGGACGCGCCGGCGATTCTGGGCATCTCCGCCACTCAACTGCGCCGAAATCTCCACGTCCTCACCATCGCCCGCCGCAGAATCGGCTCTCCTCCGCGGGAGCCGAGCGTAAGGGATATCGCGCGCGTCGCCAAGGTGCCGTCGGCCACGGTGCGGGAGATCCTGGAGTGGGCTCACCGCGTGCACTCCGAGGGCCTGGCCGCCAAGCATCGGCTGATCGAGGCCAACCTGCGCCTGGTGGTGAGCATCGCCAAGAAGTACAGCGGCCGGGGCATGTCCTTCCTGGATCTCATCCAGGAGGGCAACATCGGACTCATCCGCGCGGTGGAGAAGTTCGACTACCGGAAGAAGTTCAAGTTCTCGACCTATGCCACCTGGTGGATCAGGCAGGCCATCACCCGCGCCATCGCCGACCAGGGGCGGACCATCCGCATCCCCGTACACATGGTGGAGACCATCAACAAGTATGCCAAGGCCGCGCGCCACCTCCACCAGCAACTGGGGAGGGAACCCACCCTTCAGGAGATCGCGGAGGAGATGGAGGGTCCCTTCGCTCTCCCCGAGGACCGGCAGAAGGCCGAGCAGCGAGTGGAGGAAATCCGCCGCATCGCGCCGGAGCCGCTCTCCCTGGAGACCCCCATCGGTGAGGAGGAGAACTCCCACCTGGGCGACTTCATCGAGGACCAGGAGGCGATCTCTCCGGCTGACGCCGCCTCCACGCTGGTGTTGCGGGAGCAACTCGAATCGGTCCTCGACACGCTCACCGAACGGGAGCGGGATGTGCTCAAGCTTCGGTTCGGCCTGGACGACGGATACCAGCGCACCCTGGAGGAGGTGGGCCACATCTTCAAGGTGACGCGGGAGCGTATCCGCCAGATCGAGGCCAAGGCGCTGAAGAAGCTGAAGCACCCCAGCAGAAGCCGGAGATTGCGAGATTATCTCGAATGAGAAAGAGCATAGTCCGGCTCACCGCGCTGAGCCTGTTGCTCTCCGTTCTCCCGGCCCTCGGCGCCGAGCAGCGCAAGCCGCGCCGTGAGGAGATGCTCCTCGACGGCAACCCCGTGGTGGTGGACTACCGGATCACCGCGGGAGAGGACGAACTCGGCCTGCCCCTCTATCCGGCGGCAACCCCGGTCAACAGTTTCGCCTACACGGTGACCACCAAGGAGGGCAAGCCGGTGCTGGAGTACGCGTTCGCGGAGTCCACCTCGCGCGACGCGCCGGCCGTGGTGGCCGAGTACTACCGGGCGCAACTGCCCGGCCATCCGGCGCCGGAGTTGCTGAGCGGCGAGCAGGGTGAACGCCTGGTGTTGGCGGTGGGCACCACGGGCGAGGTGCGAATGGTCACCATCACCCAGGCCCCCGGGGGATCGCGCATCGAGCTGGTGCGCGCCACCACGCCGGATATCCCGGAAGCGCGCCCCGCGCCGCGAGCTCCGCAGCCCCCGAGCCCCAGACCGCGAGGCCGTCGGGGCCGTCCTGGACGCGGCACCTGGGCGTAAGACTTGACCCGCCGCGTTCAGTTTGCTAGCATCTAGGAGGCCGTCCGCCGGAACATGCATTCCGGTGCCGGATGAGCCTCTGTCCTCTGTGGGGCCATGGTCAAGTGGGAAGACGCGTCCCTCGCACGGACGAATCGGCGGTTCGAATCCGCCTGGCTCCAC
>JALGTT010000129.1 GCA_029821235.1 Candidatus Hebobacteria bacterium
GGAGCCCAACATGCACGCGGTCTCGTACTCCGGTCCCTCCGTCACCGTCCCCCGGTACTTTCCGTTCTTCACCAGGCAGATGTTCCCGCAGGCCATCGGGCACGCGAAGCAGGCCGAGTCCCCGATCTTGAACTCCTGCTCCATCTTGAAGCCGTCTATCTCGCCCGCCTGGTCGAACACCAGTTCCCGGTAGTTGCGGGTGGGGAACACGCCCGCGCTGTTCACGTAGTCCACCACCGACATCAGCCCCTGCTGCTGCCAGAACTCGAACAGGGGGTGGGAGGACAACTGACGCAGGGAGCGCTCCGTGAGCAGACGCAGGCCGGCGACATCGGCCACCGGCAGGTCCTCGCCCCCCCGGATGGCGATCGCCTTGATGTTCTTCGATCCCAGCACCGCCCCCATGCCGGCGCGGCCGGCATTCCGGCTCCAGTCGCAGTTGATGGTGGCGAAGACCACCTGGTTCTCTCCGGCCGGGCCGATGGCGGCGACGCGGACCTCCTCGCTGCGGACCTCCTCCTTGACCAACCCCTCCGTCTCCAGCGCGCCCTTGCCCGCCAACTGGGGGGCCGGCACCACCTTCACCTCGCTCCCGTCTATCCAGAGATAGCTCAATTCGTCCGCGCGCCCCGTGAGCACCAGCGCGTCGTATCCGGCGAGGCGGAGTTCGGCACCGAAACTCCCGCCCATGTTGCTGTCGCCGTAGATGCCCGTCTGCGGGGACAGCGCCACCAGCGACGTCTTCGCGCCCCCTGGCAGGTAGAGACCCGTCAGCGGCCCCGGGGCGATGACCAGCATGTTCTCCGGCCCCAGGGGGTCCTTGATCTTCGAGAGCTGATCGAACAGCAGCTTGGCCCCGAATCCGCGGCCGCCCACGTACTTGAGGGCGAAGGAGGAGTTGAACGGAACCGTCTCCGCGCGGCCGCGGGACAGATCCACCCACAGCAGCCGATGGTGATAGCCGCCCGCCAGGCGGTCGTTGTCCTTCCCTGCGCCCCGGCCGCGCCGCGGCTTCGCCGCCCCGTCAGGCGCCTTGGTCCCGCGCTTGCTCACGGCCGATCTCCGCGTAGCGGAGCTTTTTTCGCTCGCCTTTTTCGACATACTCAACCTCTTTCATATGGGCATAGCGGAGCACGGTCGCCAGCCTGCTCGCCTGGCCCAACTGATGCTCCGGGACATACTGCAGCGCGTCCTTGGGGCAGGCGATGACACACTGCGGATTGCCGCCGCACAGGTCGCACTTGAACGGTGTGGAGATATCGTCGTGCACGAAGATGGCGCCGAACGGACAGGAGATCACGCACTGCTGGCACTGGACACAGCGCTCCGCGAGGATCTTCACGGTGCCGTTCTCGGTCACGATGGCGTCCGTGGGGCAATTTTCGCGGCACTTCGGCTGGGCGCACTGCCGGCAGACCACAGGCATGCGGATTACCGGATGTGGGTACAAGGTGACCACGCGGATCGCCGCCTTCTTCGGGTTGTTGGTCCCAAAGTGGCTCAACGCGCATGCCGTCTCACACAGCCGGCAGCCTGAACACCGCTCGGGGACGACTGTCAATCGCTTCGGCACATCTGCCTCCCGCCCATCGCCGCGCGGCCGCCGCCCCTCCCTCCCCCTTGGAGCAGGCCCCGCGGCGTTTCTTTGCTCAGGCTATTTCGACTCCATCAGGGCTCTTCCTTGCCCGTTTCGCCGGAGAACGCAAGGCAAGCAAGGCCATCAGGTGAAAATTTCACATGGTGAAACCAGGCTTGATTGTGGAACAAACATCTGACAGCCCGGCCACATTCCGCTGTCAGACGGGCGAAGGGCTCTC
The DNA here is from genome assembly GCA_029821235.1 of Candidatus Hebobacteria bacterium. Lineage (GTDB taxonomy): Bacteria > Armatimonadota > Hebobacteria > Hebobacterales > Hebobacteraceae > S016-27. The sequence goes on from JALGTT010000129.1 coordinate 1,818, forward strand.
TGCGTCCGTCTGGGCACGCCAGCGGAGTGGTTGGGTCGGGTCGCCACACGAAACGTAGGGAACCGTCATGGCCCGCACTCAGGTTGGAGTGGAGGTTTCGCGCTGGGCCCCGTGAGTGGAGCCTTCGGACGTTCCAGAAGGGGACACGGTTGTGAGCCGCGCTGAGAGAACCGTCGCCGAAGACGGGGTGCTGGGCTTGGGCCAGGCCCTCGAGAATCGAAGACGAGGAATGTGGTGGCTGGTGCTCGCGCTGATGGGCGCGCTGGGGATCGGCTTCGTGGTGCTCGCCGCCTATGGCACCGGCGACATCACGTACGACTACTGGGAACCTCTGTTGTTGATCGGACTGCTGGCCCTGCTCACCTGCGCCGTCGCCTATTTCGCAGACAAGGACCGAGAGCATCGGCGCAGGAACCAGGAGCTGATCCAGCAACTTCACGCCACCGCCCGCGCGCTCGACTCGCGGGTGGCCAGGCTGAACAAGCTCTGCGAGACCAGCACCCGATTGGCGGGGACCCTGGATGTGGACCGAATTTCGGAGTTGGTGGTGGAGGCGCTGGTGGGACAGGTGGAGGCGGATGCCGCCTCCCTGGTCCTGTTGGACAAGGACGGATCCCCCTGCGTCCACCAGAAGTGCCGCGGCACCCTGGCGGAGGCCAACGATAGCGTCACTTCCGATGGGAACGAGGGCCCCCGCCCGGACCTGGATCACGTACTGCCCTCCGATCCCGAGTTCATCACCAAGCTGATCGCGGACGAAGGTGCGCCCGGGATGGCCCCGGCCAAGATCCCGCCGGAACTGGCGAAGCGACTCGCCGCCTGGGGAAAGACCCTGAGCACCATCTACGCGCCGATGAAGGTGTCTCGCCTGGTGGGAGGGGCGCTCTCCGCCGCCCGCCAGGGCGAGTTCAGCGGCGAGGACCTGAATCTCCTCACCACCCTCGCCAACATGGCCGCCAAGGCGATCGAGAGCGCGGAGTTGCACGAGGAATTGCGGCAGTCGTATTTCCGCACCCTGCATGTGCTCATGCGCTCGCTGGCCGCCCGCGATTCTTACTCGGCCGCCCATGGCGAGGCGGTCACCTCGCTGGCGGTGAAGATGGCCCAGCGAATGGGCCTGAAGCCCGCCCTCATCGAGGCCCTCCGCGCCTATGGCCCCCTGCACGATGTGGGCAAGATCGGCATCTCCGACGCCGTCCTGTTGAAACCCGGGCCTCTCACAGATGAAGAACTCTCCATGTGCCGCCAGCATACTCTCATCGGGGAAGAGATCATCCGCCCCCTCAATCCGGCCCCGGAGGTGTTGTCCATGATCCGCAACCACCACGAGCGGTGGGATGGTCTCGGTTATCCGGACGGCCTGCGGGGCGAGGAGATTCCCCTGCTGGCGCGGGTGCTGGCGGTGGCGGACGCCTTCCACGCCATGACCTCCCACCGGCCCTACCGCCCGGCCACCATCCTCTATGGTGCGATCCAGGAGATCAAGGTGTTGAGCGGGGAGCAGTTCGACCCCAGGGCGGTGAGCGCGCTGGTCGAACTGTGGGAATCGGGAGAGGTGGCCCGCCTCAATATGCGCTCCGGAGAGGTCGAGCCGGCCGAGATCCTCGTCTCGGCCGCCCCGGTCAGCACGCCGGCTCCGGCCGACTGACCCCCCTGGCCTTCTTCCCCGGCCGCCTGTCCCGTGGTGATTTGCCCCGCGCGGAGAGGTGAGAGCGCGGCCGCGAGGAACTCACCTGGCCGGCCCGCGGCCCGCCCGCGCCGGGCGGACGGCAAGCACTTATCAGAGGAGGCGACAGGATGGCAGACACCCCCATCGCGGTGCAACTCTACTCGGTCAGGGAGGATTGCGCCGAGGATCTTCCGGGGACACTGGCCGCGTTGGCGAAGATGGGCTATCAGGGCGTGGAGTTCGCCGGTTACTACGGCCGCTCCGCGGCGGAGTTGAAGAAACTCCTGGCCGAAAACGGCCTCCAGGCCGAGGGCGCTCACGTCGGGCACGAGGTCTTCTCCGACGAGGAACTCCCCCGCACCATCGAGTTCCACCAGGAATTGGGATGCAAGTACCTGGTCATCGCCCACATGCCGCTGGAGATTCTCCCCTCCCGCCAACACTGGGCCGACTTCGCCAAGCGCATGACCGAGGTGGCCGAGAAACTCAAGCCCCACGGGCTGCTCCCGGGGCTGCACAACGGATGGACCGAGTTCGCACCCCTGGACGGGGAGGCGCCCTGGGATACCTTTGCCGCCAACAGCTCCGACGACGTGGTGATGCAGCTCGACCTCGGCAACTGCCTGCACGGCGGGGCGGACGCCATGGGCTTTCTCCGCAAGTGGGCCCACCGCGGACGCAGCATTCACCTGAAGGAACATTCCGCCGCCAACCCAAAGGCCCTGGTGGGGGAGGGAGATGTGCCCTGGCGGGAGGTGTTCGAGGTGTGCGCGGCGGCCGGCAACACCGAGTGGTTCGTGGTGGAGCAGGAGGTCTATCCCTACCCGCCGCTGGAGTCGGTGGAGCGCTGTCTCCGCTTCCTCAGGAACCTGGGGCAGTAGGAATCGGGAGCGGAAGGAGATCTCCTTCCGCTCCCCGTTTGCTCAGGCCGCTCACGCGGTCAGCGTGCGGAACAGCGCGGTGTAGAGCCGCAGCACCTTCTCCGGGTCCGGGCCGGAGTAGGAGCACTCGTTGGCCACATAGCCGTCGTATCCGTCGGCCTTCAGGAGCTTGAAGAACTCCTGCCAGTAGGGGAGCTCGCTGGGCAGCTCCATCTCGTGGTGGTGGATGGAGGTGAGGTGCGGCCGGATCATGTCGTAGAACGGCTTGATGGATTCGGCGCCGGCCGGCAGCGTGTACTTCCAGTCCTTCAGGTTCACCTGTTTCACCACCTCCATCGAGTAGTGGGGATCGGTGAAGGAATTGTGCATCTCGATGGAGACCGCGATCCCCGCGCCCGCGTACTCCCCCAACTCGCGGATGCACTCGGCCACGTTCTTCACCACCGCGGGCCGCGCGCTCTCCTCCTCCGGCAGCCGGTCGCCCAGCACCCGCACGTGATCGCAGCCGAACTTGCGGGCCATGTCGGGCCATGTCGATCACCCGCTTGACCCGCTTCACCGACTCGGCCCGCTCCTCGGCGTCAGGGGAATCGAATCTCTGGCAGCTCGTGAACGAGCCGAACTTCAGCCCGGCCGCCTCGATCTTCTCCTTCACCTCCGCGAATCTCGCCTCCGGCGCGTCCCACTCCAGGCCGTGCGGCTGGTCGAAATCCATCAGGAACTCGATGTAGGGGTAGCCGGTCTTCAGGCACATCTCGATCAGTTGGTCGAGCTCCCAGTTCTGCCCGACCTGGTAGGTGTTCAGCGTCCACTTCATTTGTCAACTCCTAAAGGGATATCGGTGGCAGATTCCCTGGCGGCGGGCCTTCACCTCTTCGCCGCAGGCCGGGATGTGCCGGCGGGCGCGAAGGGTCCTCCCGCGGTTCTCGTTCTACGGCCCGGCTCCGCGGTTCTCGTCCGGCTCGCCCTGCGGCGGTGGCGGCTCCTTCACCGCCCGCGCCGCCCAGGCCGACGCGAGCAGTGTCAGGACGCCCGTCCACACGAACACCCAGCGAATCCCGACGAAGGCGGCCAGGGATCCGCCCACCAGTGGGCCGATGGAGCCGGCGAGGGCGCGGGCGCTGGCGAGCACGCCGTAGGCTCCGCCGTAGCGGGCCGCGGGCATGGTCCGCGCCACCAGGGCGGAGGTGCTGGGGTTGATGCCCGCGCCGGGGGCGGTGGAGAGGGTGCGGACCAGGAAGAACTGCCCATAGGTCTGTACGAAGTAGTGGGGGATGAGGGCGAGGCCGCAGGCCGCGGTGCTGCCCACCATCACGCGCTTGTGCCCCACCCGATCCCCCAATCGCCCGAAGAGCGGAGCCAGCACTGTCTGCAACGATCCGGTAATGAACATCACGTAGGCCGCGTAGGCGGCCACCCGGTTCAGGGGGACGCCGAGGTACTGCACGAAGTAGGTGAGGATGGGCCACATGGACGAGAACCCGAAGAACACCACAAAGGCCATCACCCACAACACCTGGAGCTGACGATTTCCCACCAGGGGACGCAGGTCCCTGGTCACGGCCGCCGCGAAGCTGACCGCCTGCGTGGATTCCGGCGGCGTGAACTTCTCCTTCACGGCCAGCCCCACCGTCAGCGCGCCGACCAGCGCGAAGACCGACTGGATGAGGAAGGTGGGGCGCGCCCCGATCACCCCCGCACAGGCCTGCCCAACCACCGGCCCGATGAGAAAGCCGACCGTCATGGAGGTCTGGAGAAAGCCCATCGCCTCGCCCATCCGGTGGCGGGGAGCGACGGAGGCGACGATCGCCTGCCCCGCCACCACGCCTGCCCCCAGCACCCCCGCGGCCACCCCCAGCCCCAGCAGAGTCCACGGCGAATGGGCGAAGTACCAGAGCGCCCGCAGCAGGGAGGTCAGCACGACGCTGGCCATGACTATCGGCTTGCGGCCGATCCGGTCGCTGTAGAGACCCCACAGGGGCTGACAGAGGAACATGGCAAATGACGGCAGCGCCATCATCAGGCCGGTCCAGAATTCGGCCTGGTGGAAGGTGAGGCCGATGTCCTCCTGGAGGAAGACGGGGAAGAAGGTCATGGCGAACGTCCACTCCAGGAACACGAAGAACATCGCCAGCCACATGCCGTAGAGAGTGGACCGCCAACGGCCGTCGGCATCCGGGCCCCCGGTTGCGCTTCCTGCAACTTCCGTCGGGCTAGACATGGGGAGACCTGTTCGCCGCCGCCACGGCAGGGGCCTTTCTGTGCCAAATGCCCGCCCGTAGCGCAATCCGCCGTTGAAATGGATATGGAAAGATGTCAGAGGGGGAGCGCGTAGAGTGGCACCGGGGACATGACTGATGGCTGGCAGGTGACGAATGATGGGGTTTAGGGAGAGACGGACCGGTTTCACTCTCTTAGAGGTGTTGATCGTAATCGTGATCATTGCCAATCTGGCGGTGATCATCATCCCGCGGCTGCTGGGGACCGGCCGCAAGGCGAAGGAGACGGTCCTGCGGGGCCAACTCCAGAGCATCCGCAAGGCGATCGAGCAATTCAGTGGGGAGTGCGGCGATTTCCCGGCGAGCCTCGATCAGCTGCAGACCCAGCCGGCGGCCGGGGCGGTGGGCGGCCGCGGGATACCTCTCGATGTGGAATCCTGGACCGGCCCATATCTGAGAACCACCGATGGGGGACTGCCGGTCGACCCGTTCACCGGTGACAACACGAGTTGGGACTATACGCCCGCCACCGGAGAGGTTCACAGCGGTTCCACCATCACACACGCCGCTCCCTGCTGTGGCCTTGAATGGAAGGCCAATTATGCATGCGGCTACAGACTCAAGCGTGCATATGCCGACCTGTGTGGTAGCGCTGCAACCTCGCCGCGCAATTGCAGTGCATTGATCTTTTCCCTCAGTTTATTCACAGCTGCCCTCGCGGTATTGGCCCCCTTAGTTTCTAGCACGTATAGGTACGCCGCGCCTGGTGTAGCTGGCACTTGTAGAACCCCTCCGTCAAATTCCTTCTCTATCTGTCCACCCTGCGATTCTCCCTTGATGAGTCTGATTGAGGCCGTGAGTAGGAAGTAACGACGACGCGGTCGATAGTTCGAGCCAAATCCTCGCCGAAGTCTTGTTCGCAACTGCCGCAATCCACCCAGCTCGGCTGCGAGGGCCCCGTGGCCAGTTGTACTCGCGTTAGGCCTTCGGACGATGTGTTTCGCAATTTCATCGTCTAGAGTACGACCGGCGAGCCAAATCGCAATTCTATCACTGTTGTCCCTTTCGTAACCTCTGAAGTGCCATTTGCCGAGGCGCGACAATGGCCACGGCACGAAAGATATCCTGTGTCCGGGCCAAGCGACCTCCACAAGCCGAGCAATCAGCTCTCTGTATACTGGCTCTAGCGCATCTCTGGTCATCCAGAATACCGGGTCATCCCTGTCGTCATTTCGGTAGTGATTCTTGGCGTCGTCCTTCTTGTCACTTCGCTCGACAACTTCGTCAAGACTGTCTGCTATCCAACATATCAGGCGGCCTACGTGTTTCGACTGAGGGCGACCGAGCACATATGTGTCGATGTAGGTGTGGTCTGGCTCAATCGCGTGCTCAAGCCTACAGGGCTGGTATTCAAGAACTGACGCAATACAGTTCTCCTGTATTCCTACAACAGACATCTTGCCTACAATTTCATTTTCGATCTGCCAGGGGTGGTTGAGTGAAGGGAATAGTGTCCGGAGAGAAACGGACGCGACCAGATTCGCCTGTTCAACCTCTTGCTCTAGTTCTTGGTTCTCTTGAAGCTCAGTTAGCTGGCTGTCGTACAGCCATTGCACAATCTTGCCTGCAGGGTCTTCCTCTGCCTCCAGAAGTTCGCGAATCCTGGATGCAACCACTGCTGTTACCTTGCGAGCGGCCGGCTCGTGATAGAAGCGTTCGTAGACCATGTGTTCGTAGGCAGCAAGGATTTCTCTAGATTCGTTGAGAGCCGTTTCGGACAGATGCTCGCTTTGGAACACGTTCGAGAGTAGCCTGGAAACATCGACTGTCAAGGGGAACTCTACGACTGTTGTGTCGTGGTTTAGATAGGCAAGTCTTCGCGCCGTGTCAAACCACTCCTCAATATTGGACCACCGTGGGTTCGGCGGGCGCAACTCTTCCAAGAGGAAAGGCGCATACAGGTCATCCACTAGCCAACTCGGAACCTCGTGTTTTCCATGGAAGTTTGTCCCCAGCTTGATGAGTCCAAGTAGACGATTCAGCGATAAGTAGTCATATAGCCGCAGATGTGAATCAGCTTCCCTTATCACTCTGTGCGGCTTCCCGTGCCTCCACGGAGCATCGGACAATAAACTCTTGAGGCTCCCGTTGCCCTTACCCCGTAGAAAGAACCGAGTCACCCCCTTCTCCACAGCATACGTTCCGGGCAGATGCCCAATATTGGATAGCAGCGCGAGGCATTGCAGTGCAGCAGCCGTAGATGAGAACTTCTTCTTGTTATTGCCAAGATTGAATGTAGCGCTACCGAACAGGCCCTTGAGCCGATCAATAACGTAGAGCATCGAAAACGTATAGTCCCACCGACTGTGAGCGATTCCGGGGTAAGCAATTTCAAGGGCCCCGATGTGTCGCAACTGGCGTAGGCGTTCGACCTCTCCCGCATCGCTGAGCATCCGGTAGACCTCGTCAGCCGGTTCATAAAGCCTGATAGTGACGGCGCCAATATTCGGAACACAGTGGCGGATTTCACACATGCTATTCCTCCGGTGAGCGCTATGAGAGCATTCTATGCCAAGCATGGCGCTCCACGCAAGGGAATCGGCCCATTTCTCGGCAGTTACAGGATCGCCAGACTTCGATCTGGCGGAGACTGGACGCCACGGTTCCTGGAGCTTCCTGGTGATCGTCTTCGTCCGCGGTATCGACACGGAGAAATGGGCAAGCGGTGCGAACCTTCCACACGCCCACGGATGGCCAAAGTGCGCGAAAACCACCTCTATGGACAGTTAGCCCCGCGCGCCACAGACCGAAAATTCCCCTCCACGGGCCTTGCAATTCTCGCGATTGGTGGTATACTGTACTAGGACAATAGCACAGTGCCATGATAGATCGCATTGATCCGAAATCACCCGTGCCCATCTACCGGCAGATCGCCGACAGCATCTGCCGGGGGGTGGCGGCCGGCACGCTGTCGCCGGGGGACCAACGTGAGAGAACTCGCGGCGCAACTCCTCGTGAACCCGAACACGGTGGCCCGCGTTTACCGCGACCTGGAGCGGGACGGCCTGCTGGAGACCCGGCGGGGCACCGGCACCTTCGTCTCCTCCCGCGCCGTCTCCCTCGCCCAGGGGGAGCGCAGGCGTCTGGTGTCCGAGCGGCTGGCCCAGGCGGCCCGCGACATCCGCGCCTTCGGCCTTTCCACAGAGGAGGCGGTGGAACTTCTCCGGGAGGCCCTCGGCGACCGCAAGGAAGAGCGAAAGGACTGACGGATGGGAGATAACGGCTACGCAATCACCACCGAGAACCTCACCATGCGTTTCGGCCGCAAGTATGCGCTGCGGGAGGTGAACGCGCGCATTCCCACCGGCAGCATCTACGGTCTCCTGGGGCCGAACGGCGCGGGCAAGACCACCTTCGTGCGCGTGCTGTTGAACCTGATCGTCCCCACGCGGGGAACCGCGGTGGTGCTGGGCCACGACGTGCGCCGGGAGCCGGTGGAGATTCGCAAGCGGGTGGGGCACGTGGCCGCGCTCCAGCCTCTTTGGGAGTGGATGACCGTGCGCGAGTTCGCGGAACTGATGAAGGGGTGCTATCCCCGCTGGGAGGAGGAGCCGGTCCGCAAGATCATCTCGGACATGGGCATCGGGATGAAGGACAAACTCGAACACCTCTCCCGCGGGCAGCGCGCGCTGGTGTCGCTGGCGGTGGCGATCGGCCACCGCCCGGATCTTCTCCTGCTGGACGAAGCCCTCACCGGGCTCGACCCCATCGCCCGCCGGGAGGTGCTCCGCAACATCATCGACGTGATGCACGAGGAGGGCCGCACAGTCTTCATCACCGGCCAGGACATCCCGGACATGGAGCGGATCATTGACTATGTGGGCTTCGTGGTGGGCGGCCGGCTGATCGTGGAGTCCCCGCTCGACGACCTCAAGGCCCGGGTGAAGCGCGTTCGCATCGAACATCCCCCCGACGCGCAGGTGGAGGCGCCCGCGGGCGCGCTCAACGTCTCCCGCCAGCCGCGCGAAACCGAGTTCACCCTCCAGAACTACTCGCCCGCCATGCTGGAGGCCTTCTCCGGGCAGGGCCTCCGCGCGGAGGCAGTGGACCTGAGCCTGGAGGACATGTTCATTGACCTCGCCCAGTCCCGACTCGAGGCGGAGGGGAAGTAATGGACGCCATCTTCCTCAAGGAATGGCGGCAAAGGCACCTCCTCTTCCTGTTCTCCGTGATCATGGCGGCGTTGTTGCCGGTGTTGTATCTCTTCCTGACATTGACCGTGGTCGAGAACTGGCAGGACCAGAGGACGCTCGATGACTGCGTGGGCCTGGGCTACTTGATTGC
>JALGTT010000130.1 GCA_029821235.1 Candidatus Hebobacteria bacterium
CTGGCGGCCAGACTCGGCATCGAGGAATCCGTGATCGCCTGCCCCCAACTCCCCCTCGCCCAGGCCGTGCAGGAGATGGACTCGGCCGACGTGCTGGTGGTGATCAAGTTCGCCGACCCGGCCTACCAGTTCCAGATCCCGGGCAAGACGTTCCAGTACCTGGGCCGGGGGAAGCCCATTCTCGGCCTGATGGACGACTGCGAGGCCGCCGACATCCTCCGGCGCTCCGGCCTGGGGACCATCGCCCGGCCCGGCGAGGTGGATGACATCGCCCGCTGCCTCGTCCACTACTGGCAGCACCGGGAGAGCCTCGCGGAACTGTACCGCCCGGACTGGAACTACATCCGGCAATTCTCGCGCGATCAGTTGGCGCAAGAACTGGACGCCTTGTTCGCCCACATCATCTCCAGCCGCCGGCAGCCTGCCGGCGGCCCGGAGCCCGCGCCGGGCCGCCCGCCCGGCGAAGCCGCGCCTCAGCCGGAGGGCGCGATCTCGCGCGGAGACGGAATGAGGCTCACCCCATGACCGTAACCTACCGCGAATCCACTCCTCCCACCACCGGTTCCCTGGAACTGGCCTGCCCCCGCTGCCAGGCCCCTCTCGTCCAGAAGGGGGAGACCTACCTGTGCACCTTCTGCGGGCCGCAGGGAACCCTCCGCGATGGAATTCCCAGTTTCGCCTCCCCGGATTTCTACTGGGGGGAGATTCCCCGCGACGAGATGCAGCAGATCCTCGAAAAGGTGCGCCGACGCGGCTGGAGGCGGGCGGTGCACGAGGACCTGGCGAGGGAGTATCCCGACCGTTACCGCTATCTATTCTCCCCCCTGCGGGCCGACTGGTTCTACACCGGATGCGTCACCGGCCGCGGGCGCGCCCTGGACCTGGGGGCCGGCTGGGGCGGGCTGTCGCTCCTGCTCTCCCGCCTCTTCGACCAGGTGGTGGCCGTGGAGGGAGTATGGGAGAGAGCCAGGTTCGCCTCCCTTCTCTTCGCCAACGAGGGGGCCGGCAATGCTCTGGCCATCCATGCGGATATGCATTCGCCTCCGCTTCCACCGGGCGCCTTCGATCTGGTGGTGATGAACGGGGTGCTCGAGTGGGCCGCGCTGGGCGGCCCCGAGGCCGATCCGGAGGCCGCCCAGCGCGCGTTGCTCGGCACCGCCCTCCGCATGCTGCGGCCCGGCGGATCCCTCTACCTGGGGATCGAGAACCGCTTCGCCCTCATCTTCCTGCTGGGGGGGAGAGACCACGGCTCTCCCCGCTGGATGGGTGTCCTGCCCAGGCCCCTCGCTCGTTGGTATCGCTGGCTGGCGCGCCTCCCCGAGCGGCGGCCCCTCACCCACTCCCTCGCCGGATACCGGAGGCTGCTCCAGGAGTCGGGATTCCAGGTGGACGAGTGCTACGCGGCCTTCCCCTCCTACAGTTACCCGCGGGTGCTGGTGCCGATGGCCGACCCCAGGCGGCTGGCGTGGGCGGCCAAACTCAGCCTCGACTGGCGCGGGGATGGGCTCACCCTGGGCGCCCATCTCCTGCACAAACTCGCCTGCCGACCCGCGGTGTCCCGCCTGGCCTGTCCTCTCGCGGAGTCTCTCGTGATCTGGGCCCGCCGGCCGGCCCGCGCCGCCTCCCGCCCATGCCCCCACCCCGGCCTCCGCGCCAAACTGGTGGATCAGGTCATCAGCAGGTGGACCGATCTGGGCCTCGAAGCGCCCGCCCCATCAAGGCTCTCCATCGTCTCCACCTCCAGCAACTGGGGAATTGGCGGCAAAGTGTCCTGGTTCCTCTTTCCCCCGGGCGCGCGTCGGCCCACCCTCGTCGCCAGGATCTCCCGCACGCCCGACGACGGCGGGCGCACCGCCAACGAGCATCACGCCCTCACCTCGCTCTCGCAGTTCGGCCCCGAGATCTCCAACCACCTCCCGCGGGCGATGGCCCACTGGCAGATGGCCGGCCACAGCATCTCCCTGCAGCGATACGTGCCCGGGGAATCCCTGGCCCGGCATCTCTGCCAGGGGCGCGCCTCCGCCGCCCTGGCCGCCGCGCTCGAGATGTGTCTGCCCTTCCTCGCGGCGCTCGCCTGGAACACGCGCCGGGAGGTCCGCCCCCTTCTCCGTCATCCCTTCGTCTCCTCACTCCTCGCCCGCGCGGAGAAGGCCCGTGCCGCGCCCGATTGCCCGGATTCCGCCGCCAAACTCATCGCCAACCTGGTTCAGATGATCGAGGCCCAGGGCGAGGCCCCCGTGCCCGTCATCGCCCACCACGGTGACCTGAACGCGGCGGACATCCTCGTCTACGAGGGGCACTTCTGGGTCACCGACTGGGAGTGGTTCACGCCGGAGGGATTGCCGTTTCTCGATCTGATCACCCTCGCCGCCTCGGCCGCCGCGCGCACCGGGTGGGCGGCCGCCAGGATGGTGCCGAGGATCATCCGCGCCCTGGTGGGAGATGAGGCCGGCCTCACTCCACCGCTCTCCTCGCGGGAGCGGGCCATCGGCCGCGAGTACGCGCAAGCAGCGGAACTCACGGACGAGGTGCGCGTCCCTCTCGCCGCCTGCGCGCTGCTCCACGCCCTGCTCAAGGACCGCGAGGCCCGGTACTCCGGCAGCGCGGAGCCGCTCTCCGAGGACGGCCTCTGGGCGCGCGCGGCGCGGCCGCTGCTGGTCACCGCCGCGGCCGCGGAGAAGGGGGGCAGACCATGAGCGCGCCTCCCGCGACGCTCGGCACCCGCCCCGCCTCCCGCTCAGCGGACCGGCCGCGGCGCGTGCTGTTCGTCCACGGCACCCTGGAGATCGGCGGCGCCGAGCAGGTGCGGCTCACCCTGCTGGAACACCTCGACCGCACCCGCTACCAGGCGGCGGTGTGCTGCCTTCAGGCCGGAGGCCCCATCGCCCGGGAAGTGGCGGCCCTCGGCTATCCGGTACATGTGCTGGGCCATCGCGCCCACGCCCTCTCCCTTCCCACCCTCACCTCTCTTCGCCGGGTGATCAGGGAATGGCGGCCCCACATCGTCCAGACCAGCCTCCCCAGGGCCAACTACTGGGGGCGCATCGCGGCCGCGCTGGAGTCCGCGCCGGTGGTGGTCGTGGAGGAGCACAGTGTGAGAGAGAACGCGGACTGGGCGAGGCCCGCGCTGGAGCGTTTCCTCGGCCCGCGCACCGACTGCGCGCTGGTCGTCTCTAACGCGGTCCTGCGCGCGGTGGCCGGTGCAGACCCCGCCTCCGCGCGGCGCAGGTCGGAGGTGATTCCAAATCCGGTCAACGCCCGCCGCCTCCGCCCCCTCCGACCGCCCCGCGAGGTCCGGGCCGAACTGGATCTGCCCAAGAGGGCGAGACTGGTGGTCCACGCGGGACGGATGGACGGCGCGCGCGGCTTGAAAGGGCAGGACATTCTCATCCAAGCCATCGCCCAACTGCCCCCCGGCTCCCCCGACATGATGTTCGCCCTCATCGGGGACGGCCCCGGCCGGCCGGCCCTGGAGAGCCTTGCCCGCGAACTCGGGGTTTCGGACCGGCTCCGTTTCCCCGGCTGGCGGAGGGACATCGCCGATTTCCTCGCCGCCGCCGATCTGTTCGCCTTCCCCTCCCGCCGGGAGGGGATGCCGGTCGCCCTCATGGAGGCGATGTGGATGGGATTGCCCATCATCGCCTCCGACCTGCCGGCCAACAGAGAGGTGTTGCAGGAAGGTGAATGCGGCCGCCTCGTGTCACCCGAGTCCCCCGCCGCGCTCGCCGCGGCCCTGGCGGAATTGGCGCGGGACCGGGAAACCGCACGCGGGCTGGCCGCCCGCGCCTGCGCCCACGCGCGGACACACTACTCACCGGAATGCTACGCGCGCGCGGTGACCGACCTCTGGGACCGACTGCTGGAGGAGAAGCAGCGCGATGCATCTGCCCGCGCGGTGCAGCCACAGGAGGACAGCCGATGAACCGCCATCCCGCCCGGGCCGCGGGCCTCATCCTCGCCGTCATCGCACTCGTCGGAATCGGGTTTGGCCTATTGCTGCTCACGGAGGAGGGGGCCTCCGCCGCGGTCACCCTGCTGGCCCTGGGGGGAGGGGTCTTCCTTCTCCTCGCCTTCATCCCCGACCCCCGGCTGAGGAGCCGCCTCTGCCTCATGTTCGCGGCAGGCCTCGCCATCCGCGCCCTCGTCGCCCTCATCGTCTATCATTGGAACCCGTACTTCTTCAGCCTCGACCAGTGCGGCTACTTCCACCGGGGAGCCGAGATTGCGCTTCAATGGAGGCGAACGGGGGACTGGCCGTCTCTCTCCTGGCTGGCCGCCGGCCCCGGAAACCACTTCTCCGAGATGTGGGCCGTCCTCGCCTACTTCGTCGGCCCCAGCGAACTCGCGCTCCGCATGGCCACCAGTGTGCTGGGGGCTTATGGGGCCATCCGCACCTACCAGTTCGCGGCCGAGATGTTCGGGGAGCGCCGCGGCCAATGGGCCGGCTGGCTTGCCGCGCTCTGGCCCTCCCTGGTCATCTGGGCCGCCCAGGGGCTCCGCGAGCCGCTCATCATCCTCATGTGGTGCGAGGCCGGCATCGGGGTGGTGCGAATCTGCCGGGGCCGCGCCTGGCGCGGCATCTTCGGCCTCGCCGCCGGTCTCTACGGCCTCAGCCTGCTCCGCCCCTATGCCGCGGTGTGGGCCGCCGGGGGTGCTGGCCGCCGGCATTGCGGGGCTCGTGCTCCTGGTCGCCGGGCTCGGCTTCCTGGGGGCGGGGATGCTGGCGCACGCGGACCTCTCCCGGATCGCCATGCTCAGGGAGGGTTTCCAGGGGGGCGGCTCCTCCTTCGGAGCCTCCGCGGACATCTCCAGCCTCTCGGGTGCCATCGCCTACCTGCCCATCGGCCTTGCCTACTTCCTCCTCGCACCCTTCCCCTGGCAGGCGGGCAGCGCCCTCCAACTCTCCACCATGATCGAGCAGCCGGTCTGGTATCTTCTCTTCGCCCTCAGCGTCAGCGGGGTGATCAGCGCGGTGCGCCGACACGGTGTCGAGGGGCTGATCCCGGCCGCGTTCATCGTTCCCATCGCTCTCTTCTGCGGTCTGGTGATCTCCAACATCGGCACCGGCTACCGCGACCGCGCGCAACTCGCCCCCTTCGTCTTCCTCTATGTGGC
>JALGTT010000131.1 GCA_029821235.1 Candidatus Hebobacteria bacterium
GTTCTCCGGCCGGAACGAGATCGTGGCCTTCCAACTGATCCTGGAGGCCGACGACGACGGCGCGCAGGGCGTGGACGTCGTCGTCTCCGACCTCACCAATGGCACCGACACCATACGGGGGAGCCATCCTCTCCCCGCGCCGAACGACTATCTGGGGGTGGGAGTGGAGTTGTTCACCGAGCACTATCTGAACGTGACCGACCCCTCGGGTTCTCCCACCGGCGGGTATTTCAACTGGAGCGCGGCCGCCTCCCCCAACCTCACCGGTCTGATGCCGGACGCGCTGGTGCCCTTCTCCGCCGCCTCGGGCAAAGGCGGCGCGCCCTTCGACATCCCCGCGAACATGAACCAGGGGGTGTGGGTGGACATCTATGTGGACAAGGGACTCTCACCGGGCACTTACACCGGAACCATTACCGTAAAGATCAACGGGGCCGCGCACAGCATCATCCCGCTGGAACTGGAGGTGCTGGATTTCGAACTGCCGGACGAGATGCACTACCACACCATGATCTATTTCAGCGACTACTCCATCCAGCCGCGCTACAACCTGAGTTATTCGACCAAGTGGCCGATGCTGCTGGAGTTCCACAAGATGGCCCACCGCCATCGGTTGGAACTGATCGGGAACGGCACCTGGGACGAGATCACCAACCTCTCCGGGGTGCTCACCGGGGACGCATTCACGGCTGACAACAACTACGAGGGCCCGGGCGAGGGGGTGGGCAACACCGTGTTCTCCATCTCCACCTACGGCGTCTCCTGGGCGGACAACGAATCCGCCTACCGCACCGAATCCGACGCCTGGGTCAATTGGTTCCAGGCCAACGCGCCCAACGTGGACTACTTCCTGTACCTGACGGACGAGCCCAGCGCCTCCCAGTATCCCTGGGTGCAGACCCGCTGTGACTGGGTTCACAACAACCCGGGGCCGGGGAGCGCGCTGCCGGTCTTCGTCACCGAGCGCGTCACCGACGAACTGATCGGATACGTCGACATCTGGGGCTCCCCCACTCAGAGCTACAGCCAGGTGACGACCGCGGAGGCCCGGGCGAGGGGCGAAGACGTGTGGCCCTACGCCGCCTATCGCCCCAAGAGCCCCGGGGACGTGATAGACGAATGGGGGATTGCCACAAGTGCGACATCTCCCGCTGGTTCACCTGGGAGAGCACCCACTGGATCGGCAACTCGAACGAACTCGATCCGGGCGGAGCCAAGAACGTATGGGTGGAGCCGAAGACCTTCGAGACTACCAGTGAGTCGTCGTGCGGCAACGGCGACGGCACCCTGTTCTACCCAGGCGAGGACTACGTCTTCCCCGAGGAGAACCGGGAGTTCCCCGGCCCCATCGCTTCCTACCGCATGAAGATGTATCGGCGGGGAGCCCAGGACGTGGAGTACATGTGGCTGGCCGAGCAGGCGGGCAAGGGCGGAGATGTACAGAAGATCCTCCAGGACGTCATCCCCCATGTGATGGACACCGCGCAGACCCTCCCGGACTGGTCCAACAGCGACATCGTCTACGAAGAGGCCCGTCACCAGTTGGCGGAACTCCTCCTTCCCACCCAGGCCCCGCACGCGCGCTTCCACCAACAGCCCCACCTCCTGGTTGTGGGACTTCGGCGACGGCTCCACCTCCACCGAGCAGAATCCAACCCATGTCTATAACGACCTGGGGGGCTACTCGGTGAGCCTGACCGCCACCAATGCTCAGGGATCGGATACCGAGGTCAAGAACAACTACGTCAATGTGGTGTTCGAGGTGACGGTCTACCCCGACTCTTGGGGCACCTTCAGCGGCTGGGCAGGCGCCACTGAGGTGTCGGGCACGTTCAACGATGATGTGAAATACGACGACGACTCATACTGGGTCACGCGGTCGGATGCCACTCAGGAGCAGCGGTATTCTCTCCAGTACTACGCCGACACCGGATACACCCCAAGCGAAGTGGCGAGGATCACCGCCGAGTTCCAGGCCAAGTGCTCCCCCGGCACCACCCCCTCCACCTTGGTCTTTCTCATGAAGAACGATGGCGGCTTCCAGTACATGGGGGCCTGGAACGACACCACTGTTGACACCTGGTGCCGCCTGGAGACCACCGATGTTTCCTCTTACATGACCCCCAGCGGCCGCGTCGGTTTCGAACTCTGCTGCTGTCCCTCGGGCAGCGATTCCTACGACATCTCCACCGACGTGATGAGGTTCAAGTTGGTGCTCTCGTCCGCGGGCCCCTCCGTCCCCACCGTCTCCTTCGATGCCGACCAGACCATCGGACCCGCCCCCCTGGTGGTCAACTTCACCGATCAATCCGCCAACAGTCCGACCTCGTGGTCCTGGGACTTCGGCGATGGAGGGACCTCGACCGCACAGAACCCGTCCCACACCTTCACCGCCATCGGCTACCACACGGTGACTCTCACCGCCGCCAACGCGCGGGGAAGCGATACTCTGGTGCGCACGAATTACATCACCGTGCAACCGTTCAGCGATGTCCCCTTCACCTACTGGGCGTGGAATCACATCAAGGCCTGTGTCGCCGAAGGGATCGTGCAGGGGTTCGATGACAACACCTACCGCTCGGCTCTTCCGGTAACGCGTGACCAGATGGCGGTGTATATCTCGCGGGCGCTGGCCGGAGGGGACCAATTCGTGCCCACCGGCCCCACTTCCGCCACCTTCTCCGATGTCCCCTCCGACCACTGGGCCTTCAAGTATGTCGAATATGCCGCGGCCCAGCACATCGTCGGCGGCTATGACGACGGCACCTACCGGCCCGCCGTCCAGGTGGACAGAGCCCAGATGGCCGTCTTCATCGCCCGCGCCGTCGTCACCCCCACCAACCGGCCCGACCTGCCCGGCTACACCCCGCCGGGCACCCCCACCTTCCCGGATGTGCCCAGCGACCATTGGGCCTACAAGTACATCGAGTACATCGCCCAGCCCTCGGTGGCCGTCACCCAGGGCTATGACGACGGCACCTATCGGCCCGACCTCATCGTCACCAGAGACCAGATGGCCGTCTATGTCCAGAGAGCATTTGACCTGCCAAGGGCGGCTTGAAGGAGGGGCGGGCACTCAGCCCGCCCCTCCCATTGCAGGGTCGCCCTGCTCCCTGGAAACTGGAGGCATGGGCGCAGACGGAGGCTATGCCTCCCAGCGCCGGCCCTCGTCCAGCATCGCCAGGTAGTTGCCCGCGGGAATGTAGTTCGCGATGGTGTTGCCCGAGCCCAAGGCCCACCCGCCTCCCGGCATACACGTCTCCAGGCATCGCCGGGTGTAGGCCCGCACTTCCTCCTCGCTCCCCCGCGCCAGCACGTCCATATCCACGCCCCCGAGCAGCCCGATCCGCTCCCCCCACTGCTGCTTCGCCTCCCACACCGGAGTTATCACATGCTCGAAGGAGTGCTTCGCGTCAATGCCCACCTCCGCGATGAGGTCCTCCATCACCGCATCCAGTTTCCCGCACGAGTGCAGAAACACCGGCTTCCCGTTGCGGTGCGCGATCTCCGCCAGGCGCCGGTGAATGGGGAGGATCAGCTTGCGTAGCACTTCGGGCGAGGCCAGGGTGCCGCTCCTGAAGCCCAGGTCGTCGTTGATCCACTGCGCCCCCACCCACTCCATGCTGCTCGTGTGCTCCACGACGGAGCAGAGCACCTCGCCGATGCGCTCGGCTATCGCCGCCACCAGCTCCGGCTGATCCGCCAGGGCGTAACTGAAGGTATTGAATCCCATCAGAAACATCAGGTTCTCGAAGGGCCCGCCAGGAATGCTGGCAACGGCTTTCATGCCCTCCGGCAGATGGCGGGCAAGCGCCTCCAGATCCCGGAAGGCCGCGGGGGTCACCCGGGGCCACGGGTAGGCCTCGAAGTCCTCCCAGGTGGCGATGGGCCCCTTCTGTTCGTCCACCCAGTGCCGGGTCCCCTCCCCGTCCGAGGCGGTGTCGGCCGCCTTCAGCATCTCCGCCGGAAAGCTCAGGTTGACGCCCTGGTTGACGAAATCGTATCCCATGTCCCGGTGGAAGCCCACCTGCCAGGCGGCCAGGGCATCCGGCCCCTCGTCTTCCGGCGGCCCCTGTATGTCCGAGATGACCGCCCACGCGATTCCCAGTTCGGCCAGCGGGACCCGGCGCGGCTCGGCCCTTCGCACCACGATGTTCAGAAAATCCTCGAAATCCGGCTCCCGCTTCGTCTTCTGCATTCTCCGCCGCCTCCAGCGGCATCTCGCCGCGCAATCATCCTCGACGAGCACTCCTCTGAGATTCGCGCCCGCGGCGCCTGTTACTTCGGCGCCGCGGGCCACGGTTCATCCTTCCCCGACCGGGCGTCCCATGCCTCTTCCGGCCTCGGCGGGAGCGGCGGCGGCGGGCGTAGGCATGTCCCGCTATGGCTGGCATGGGAATGCCAGCCCTACAGAACGGCCTCATGGGAGACGGGGGCATCCCGTCGATCTGCGGGGACATCGTATGGCGCGATAGCCGCGTCCCGGTGATAGATGCTATAATGCCGCCGGGAGCGTCGTCACTTACACCACCATGAAAGAACTCATAGAGATATGGCGTTTTCGCGAGGTGCTGTTCAACCTCGTGCGGCGCAATCTGAAAGTCCGCTACAAGAACTCCGCCCTGGGCTTCCTGTGGTCCTTGTTGAACCCGCTGATGCAGATCGGGGTCTGGTGGCTGGTGTTCAAGGTCATCTGGGAGATGCCCGAGAAGAACTACACTGCGTTCTTGATCACCGGGTTCCTGCCCTGGCTCTTCTTCTCCCAGTGTGTGCTGGACAGTACGGCCTGCGTCACCCAGGACATGCCGCTGGTGAAGAAGGCGTATTTCCCGCGGGCGATCCTGCCCATCTCGTCCCTCCTCTCCAATCTCGTTCACCTCGCCCTGGCGTTCGTGGTGGCGGTGGTGCTGTTCGCCATTTGGCGCGTCAACGTGAACATCCACTACTGGCTGGTGATCCCCTCCACTCTGCTGGTGGCCACCTTCGCCTACGGCATCTCCGCGATGCTGGCCGCCTGGAGCGTGCTGTATGCGGATGTGAAATTCATCGTGGGGAATCTCCTTGGGCTGTGGTTCTTCCTCACGCCGGTGCTCTATCCCATTCACCGCGTCCTGGGGAAGCAGCCGACGGAGGCGGAGAACTGGCTGAGGCAACTCATCAACGTCTTCCTCCCGTACATCAAGACGGTCTATCTGCTGGACCCGATAACCATCGGCATTCTCGGATATCGCAGCGGACTGTTGCGGGGCGGCGAGAATCCCATTATCGTGTCGCCCGCCATCACGCCGGAAATGACCCCCGAGCAGGTCGCCGCAGTTTACGCCCAGGCGGCGGAGAAACAGGCACTCCTCCAGGCGCAGTACCCCATCGGGCACTACATCATCGGCGCCGCAATCGTCGCTCTCGCCACCGCCATCATCGGGCACCTGGTGTTCCGGCGTCTGTCCTGGACGTTTGCGGAGAAGGGTTAGCCGGGGCCGCCCAGGTTGCGACCCCGACTCCAGCCTGATATAATCCGCCCAGAAGCGCACGCGTCCGTTCACATGAAGGAGCCGCCCCGGATCTGTGGTCGCGATGAACCCTAGCGTCGAGCCGCGGGCCGCCCACGAGGCCTCGCCAGAACCTGTGATCGAAGTCCAACATCTCTGGAAGAAGTACCGCCGGCCGCACATCAAGGTCACGAGCTTGAAAGAAGCCTTCGTGGCCTTTGTCCGCGGGCAGACGGGCTACACCGAGTTCTGGGCGCTGGAGGACATCTCGTTCTCCGTGCAGCCGGGCGAGGCGGTGGGGGTGATCGGCCCCAACGGCTCCGGCAAGAGCACCCTCTTCGCCATCATCGCCAGGGTGCTGCGGCCGACCAAGGGAACGGTGTCGGTGAGGGGCAAGGTGTGTCCGCTGCTGGAGTTGGGCACCGGATTTCACCCGGAGTTGAGCGGCCGCGACAACGTGTATCTGAACGCCAGTTTGCTGGGGCTCTCCCACGAGGAGACGCTCGCCCGATACCACGATATCGTCGCCTTCGCCGAACTGGAAGACGTGATGGAAGCCCCGGTGAAGACCTATTCCACCGGCATGTTGGTGAGGCTCGGGTTCTCGGTGGCGGTGCACATGGATCCCGAGGTGTTGTTGATAGACGAGGTGCTGAGCGTGGGTGACGAACACTTCCAGCACAAGTCATTCGACCGGCTCAAGCAGTTCAAGGACGAGGGGAAGACCGTGTTTGTGGTATCCCACGATCTGTTCGCGGTGGAAAAACTGTGCGAGCGCTCCCTCTGGGTCCAGCACGGAAAACTGCTCATGGATGGTCCCACCTCTGAGGTGATCGAAGCCTATCGGGAGGCGGTGGCCCAGCAGGAACAGAGCGTGGGGGGCTAGGCCTCGCCATGCTGTCATTAGCGGAATTATCGAAAATCGCCGGCCGCACTTTGCTTTCTCCCGTCCCGCTCGCAGAGATGCCGGGGGCGCGCTCCTGGAAGCGGGCCCTGATCGTCGGGGAGAAGGAGCAGCCGGAAGCCGCGGAGGCTGCCCGCCGACTCAAGTCCGTATCTCCGGCGCTGGAACTCGACGCCGCGCGCGCGCAGGGGCGCTGGCTGGGATTGCGCGACATCCGCCGCCGCGGGTATGATGTGGTCTGCCTGCTGCTCACTGGGGAGAGGGAAACGCGCGGAAACCTCCTGGCCGTCCTTTCGGGCGCGCCGGCGCTGGTGGCGATGGGGGCCTCCGGTCAGTGGTACTGCCTGGAAATGCCTCCCTTTGCTCCTCTGGAGCCGCGCTGGTGGGCGCGCGCGGTGCTGGTGTTTCTCCTCTGCGCGCTCTATCTGCTGGTGGTCGAAGTCCTGCTTCTCTCCGACGGGGTGTGGAAGTTGCTGCCCATGCCGCCCGACCTGCCCGACCCAGGGCCGGCGAAAGAGCGCACGGTGACCCTCATCGTCCCCGTCCACAACCAGCGCGACCTGATGGATTTCTGTCTGCCGCCCTTGTTGGCGGAGGCGGGTGGGAAGCATCAGGTGCTGGTGGTGGACGATGCCAGCGAAGACGCCACCGCGGAGCACGTGCGACAGACCTATCCCGGGGTCCGCGTGCTGCGGCTGGAGCAGAACCGCGGATTCGCGGGTGCGGTGAGGGCCGGGATTGCCGCCACCAACACCCCTCTGTTCGCGCTCATCAACAGCGATGTGCAGGTGCGGCCGGGCTTTCTCGCCGCCCTCCTCCCCCACTTCGACCGCGAGGACGTATTCGCGGTGTGTGCCCGCATCGAACTCCCGGACGGCTCCGGGATGGAGACCGGCAACGTCGCCCCGGCCTTCTCCGGCATTCTGGAGCCACATCACCTGCCGCCGACGGAGCGGGGGCCGATTCTCTACGCGGGCGGCGCCTCCTCCGTGTTCCATCACGCCCGGTGCCACGCGCTCGGGGGACTGGACACCATCTACCATCCCTTCTACTGGGAGGACATCGACCTCGGCTACCGCGCATGGAGGCGCGGCTGGCGGTCCATGTTCGAGCCCGCCGCCTCCGCGCCTCCGTGCTCCACCAGCGCAGGGCTGCCATCGGCGCGGCCTACGGAGACGCCTACGCGGACGAGACCTTCCTCAAGAACGCGCTCATCTTCGTCTGGAAGAACATCCGCGACCGAGAACTGCTGACGCAGCACCTGGTCTACGTTTGGGCGAGGCTGGCGAAAGAGGTGCTGGCCGGCCGCGCGCGCTTCTTCCGGGCGGTGTTGCGGGCGCTGCCCGCCCTTCCCGGCGCCATCCTGCGCCGATGGCGCTGCCGACGGAGGGGGGACCTGTCCGACCGACACATTCTGGCCGCCGCACACCCCACCGGAGGACAGGGCGAATGAAGGTGCTCTTCGTCACTCCCTTCCTCCCCCACCCCGCGCTCGGCGGCGGACACGCGCAGGTCTGGTCGTGGATGCGCCATCTCTCCTCGGAGCACGAACTCGCCTTGGTGGGGTTCTGCGAGCGGGAGGCCGATCTTTCGCGGGTGGGCGAGGCGGAACAGTTGTGCACGGTCACGCGCGTGCGCCTGCGCTGTCCCACCCCTACGGCCGGTGCAAACCTGGCCCAATTGCCGGCCTTCGTGAGAGACTACTACGCCCGCGAATTGGCGGACGACCTCCGGGAGACGATGGCTCACTTCCAGCCCCACGTGGTGCTGTTCGCGGCCACCAACATGGCCCAGTACCGAACGCATACGGGCGATACGCCCGCCGCGGTCTGCGCGCTGGAGATCAACTTCGTGGCCTATCGCAGGAGGATGGAGGCCGCGCGCGGATGGGCGCGATTGCGCGCCTACGGCGACTGGCTGCGGATGCTGCGTTACGAAACCTCGGTTTTCCAGCGGGCCGAACACGTGGTCACCATGTCCGAGCACGACGGGGAGATCGTGCGGGCGGTGGCTCCAGGGGCGCGCGTCACCGCGGTGCCGCCGGGAGTGGAAGAGGAACAACTCCGGCCGCGCCCGCGCACCCCCGCCCCGAATACCGTGCTCTACCTCGGGCACATGGAGCACTATCCCAACCTGGACGGTCTGGTTCACCTCTGGCGGGACATCTGGCCGCTGGTGCGGGCCGCGCTTCCCGAGGCGCGCCTGGTGGTGGCCGGCCGGGGGGTGAGGGAGGAGTTGCGGCGGGCCGCGCCGGAGGTGCTGGC
>JALGTT010000132.1 GCA_029821235.1 Candidatus Hebobacteria bacterium
GAGGTCCTCTCCCTGCTGGCCGATCTGCGGCAGGCGGAGGTGCAGATCGTCACCATCGGGCAGTACCTGGCGCCCAGCAACCATCACCTGCCGGTGGCGGAGTACGTTCCGCCGAAGGCATTCGCGGAGTACGAGCGCCTCGCCCGGGAGATGGGCTTCGCGCAGGTCTTCTCCGGCCCGCTGGTGCGCAGTTCCTACCACGCCGAAGAGGTGGCCGCGGGCATGAACCCGCAGGCGGGACAGGGAATAACCTCTTTGCGGGACAGCGGCGATTCTGTCCCGTAACCTCGCGTGCGGCCCCGCCGCCCGCCTGAATTGAACAACGATATGATCGAGGGCAATTCCTTGCAACTCATTTCCTCGGCCCCTCCCGGCCGCGTCGCCGTTCCGGAGGGGCCGTAGATGAGGAGGCTGGCCAAGCTCCTCCCCTATCTGGCCGCCGTCGCCCTGGCGCTGGTCGCGCTGGCGGCGGTGCTCCGCTCCGGCCCGGTGACCAAACACCTCCGCGCCGCCGTCACCGCCGAACTCTCCCGTCAGACCGGCCGCCAGGTCTCCATCGGCGACCTCGACATCACCCTCACCGGCTCCGCCACCCTGCGCGACCTGGAGGTGAGAGACGGCGGCGCCCGGCTCCTCTACTGTCCGAGCGCCACTCTCCAGGTAACAGGGCTACGCGATCTGCTGCGCGGCCGGGGCGAGGGCATCAGCCTGAGATCGGTCGAACTCGCGCAGCCGGAACTCACCATCACCAGGCGCGCCTCCGGGGAACTGAACATCTCCGACCTGTTTCAGCCAAAGCCCGGCCGCAAGCCCTTCCGCGCCACCGTGCGCGCGGTGGACGGCAAACTCACCTTCCTGGACGAGACCAAAGACGGCCTCGCCACCACGCTCGAAAACCTGGACATCACCTTCCGGCCCGGCTCCGCCGGCGAGAGCCGATTCGAGGTGACCGCGACGGGTACGGACAAGGCCTTCGATTCGCTCCGCATCCGTGGCCGCTCCGGCCCGCGGGCTGGGTTCTCGGCGGAGATCTCCGTCGGGAACCTGGACCTCGTCTATGCCTCCCAACGCCTCCCCGAGGTGAAGGCTTTTTCTCTCTCGGCCGGCCGAGGGGATGTCGAGGCGAAGGTGACCGCGGGCCCGGCCGGCAAGGGGATTGACTACCATGTGGCGCTCACGGTCAGCGGCGTGGAGATCGCCTTCCCCTGGCTGAGGCGGCCTGCGAAAGAGGTGCAGGGCAAGGTCACGGTGGAGAACGGAGACATCACCCTGGAGGACATCACCGGCGCGGTGGCCGAGGCCCCCATCCGGGTCAGCGGCGAGATCACCGGCCTGCCCAACCCCGCGCTCGCCCTCGACATCTCCGCCACCGGCATCCGCGTCAAACAGATCGAGGAACTGCTTCCCAACATCTACCTGCCCGCCGCCCTGGTCCTGCCCGCGCCGGTGCGGATTCAGGCGCGGGCAGAGGGGCCTGTCTCCAACGTAGTGGTCACGGGATACGCCAGAACCCGGGTGCTGAAGTTCCACCTCATCCCCTGGAACGAGGCCGAGGCGAAGTTCCGCTACTCCCGGGGCCGCCTCGACATCACGGGGCTCAGCGCCCACGGAAGCCCCCGCCGGGTGGAGGCCGACATGTCAGTGACCTGGGGCGACGGCCGGCCCAGGGCGGAGGGCAAGTTGCACCTGAAACAGGTGCCCATGGCCTCTCTCATCCAGATGCTCGACCTGCCTGAGATGCCCCTCCGCGGACTCGCCGACTTCTCCGGCGCCCTCACCTTTGCCGGCCGGTCGCCGGAGGTGGAGGGTGATATCGTGCTGCATGAGGCCGCCTGGAACGAGCTGCCCCTGGGAACCCTCAGCGCGCGCGTCACCTATCGCGACGGAAATCTGTCGTTGAAAGAGGGACACGTGGCCGGCCCCAGCGGCCGCGGCGCTTTCTCCGGCAAGGTGACGGCCGGGGGAGAATACGATTTCACCGCCGATCTGGGGTCCGTGCCCTTGCGCGCGGTGGCCGAGGCGGTGGCGGCTCCCGCCCTCGCCCAACTGCCCGTGGAGACCGCCGCGGGCCGGGTGCGGATCACGCCGGACCGCCTGGTGATCGAGGACCTGCGGCTGTCCGGCCGCGCGGTGCGAGGAGTGGGCCGGCTGGAACTCCAGGATTGGCGGGAACCGGCGGAAAAGACCGCGCTCGCGGGCAGCCTTTCCGTGGAGCCGACGCTTCTCTCCGCGCTCCTCCCCTCCCCCTGGGGGGAGAGCGCGGGCGAGATTTCGGCCGCGGCCGAGATCTCTCTCTCCGGCACTCGCGCCCAGCCGGAGGCGGCGGCCGACCTCACCTTCCACCTCCCGCTCGTCTCCGGCCTCACCGCGCAGATCGGCCGGGCTCACCTCAGTTACCAGGAAAGGTGTGTCTATGTGCACGAGGCCCAGCTCGCCTTCGGCGGGAGTCAGGTGGCGGTCGGTGGACAGTGCTCGCTCGACAGCGGATTCGACCTGGAGTTGGAGGCGGCCTTGTCCGACCTCTCTCTGCTCACCCGCTCGCTGCGGCGCAGGTGGGGCCTGGTGGTGGAGGGGACCGCGCGCGCCCAGGCGCGAGTCACCGGCCCGCTGCGCGATCCCGGGGCTTCCTTCCAAGTAACCTGTGAGGGGATGGCGATCAACGGCAAGCCGGTGCGAGAGGCATGGCTGGCCGGGCGCTACCGCCAGGGAACTCTTCGCCTGGACGGGGCCGAACTGATCGCCGACGGCGGCCGCATCAGCGCCGCCGGCCGGGTGAACCTCGGCTCCGGAGACCTGGAGTTGCGGTGGGAGATCGCGCGGCTCGATCTGCTCACTGTTCAGACCATCGCCTACAGTTCCGCCTGGCGGCTGGATCAGACCGGCCGGCCCGTGCCCCACCGGCAGATCTACTCCCTGATCCCCAGGCCTCTGGAGGGGGCGCTCAGCGCGCAGGGCGTGGTCGCCGGCGCGCTGGACGATCCCCAACTGGAGGCGCACTTTCTGCTCTCCCCGGTGATCTTCGCGGGCCGCAAGGTGGAGACCGTCTGCGGCGACATCTCCGCCTCCCGCCGCCGCGTCGACCTCGATCTGCAGGCCCTGCACCAGACTGCCCATGCCTCTCTCCAAGGATTCATCGAGCCCCAGGGCGACATCTTCCTCTCCGCCGACATCGGCAACCTGGACCTGCGCCTCCTCGAGCCGTGGCTCCAGTGGGGAATCCAACTCGGCGGGGAAGGGACCATCAACTTCGACATCTCCGGCAAGACCGCGCAGCCGACCCTGATGGGGGACGTGCACGTGGTGGACCTCCGCCTCGGGCCGCTCCGGTGTGAGGCGGCCGAGGCCGTCCCCATCCGGCTCGACTCCGAGGGCACGCTGAGCGTGGAGGGAATCCGCCTGCGCGACGAGGCCCTGGAGGGCTACGGAGAAGCCGTGCTCCCCATCCGCCTGCCCGGCCGCAATCACCGCACCCTCCCCATCCAGGGGGCGCGCGCCGAGATGCACATCCGGAAGGGCTCGGTGATTCCTCTCGCCGGGATGGCCCCCATCACCTATGATCTCGACGCCTACCTTCAGGGCAACCAGTTGATACTTGGCCGGCCGGGCGAGGACGGAGAAGAGCGAGTCGGGCTGCGCGCGCAGGTGGGAGACGGCAAACTGGAGGCCGGCGGCTACGTGGAACTCCTCGCGCTGCGGCCGGATGAATGGGAAAAGAACCGCTTCCGCCTCTCCGCCCGTCTGGAGGCCGCGCGGCTTCGCCTCCCCGGTTTCGGCGAGGCACGTCTGGACGGCGTGCTGGAACTGGGGACCCAGCCGGACACCGGCCGCCCGATCCTCCGCACCCCGGAGCAGCATCCCGTCGTCGTCTCCGATGCCGAGCTTTCCCTCTCCACCGTCGGCAAGCGGCCCCCGTGGCGGCTGGCCCCGCTGTTCAGCCCCGACCTGCAGGTGCGCATCGCCGCGGGAGACAACGTGTGGCTCCGCCACGGCTCGCGGGACCGGCCGACGGCGGTGCACGTCGAGCCGGCCGGCCCCTCACGTTTCATCGAGGGGACCGAAACCGGGTATCTCGACATCGGCGGCGCGCTCGCCCTCGACAAGCTCACGCTGGACGGCCGCTTCGAGTCCCGGCGCGGAGTGCTCGCCTTCCCCAACGCACTGCTCACCCTCCGCCGCGGGGAGATGTCCATCCAGCGGCGGCCCGAGGACCCGGCGCCGCGGATCAGCTTGCGCGCGGAGGCGGACGGAAGGGCCGGGGACTACTACGTGTTCCTGAATCCGGAGGGGCAGATCTACCCGCCCGCCTCCGACCAGGACCCGCTCTCGAAGACGGCCTCCGCCCCCTTCCGTTGGAACGCGCGATCCATCCCCCACCTGGAGGAGGGCTACATCCTCGCCCTCCTGGGCGGCCCGGTGGCGGCTCCCGCCGCCCGCGGCGGACAGGACCTCGCCTCTCTGCTGCGGGGCCCCGGCAATGGCTCCGGCTCGGGCGAACTCACGGGCATCATCCTGCCCTCCCTGGGGGGCGCGCTCGGCGTGCGGGAGTTCTCCTTCGACCTCGCGGTCGGCAAGCCCATCCGCCTGCG
>JALGTT010000133.1 GCA_029821235.1 Candidatus Hebobacteria bacterium
TACGCCGCTCTCCTTGCACAACCGCCCGAGGTCGGTCGTCAGCCCATCGCTCAGGTCCATCATCGCAGTGGCCAGGCCGGTGGCGGCGATGGCCTGCGCCTCCGCCAGCCGGGGGCGGGGCTCCAAATGGCGGACGATGGCTTTCTTGACCTCCTTCTCGATGGGAGGCACTCCCTCCTGCAGGAGCGCGAGCCCCGCGGCCGAGCCGCCCAGCGCGCCGGTGACCAGCACCAGGTCGCCCGGCCGGGCACCTTTGCGCGTCAACAGCCGGTCCTGGGCCACCTCGCCGGTGAGCGCCACGTCCACCACCAACGGCCCCGGGGAGCCGACCAGATCGCCGCCCACCAGGGAGGCGCCGTACCGGGAGGCGCACTCGATCAGCCCTTCGGCGATGCCCTCCGCCACCCCGCTGTCGAGGTCCCCCGGCGCGGCCACGGAGGCGACCGCGAAACGGGGCTCCCCTCCCATCGCGGCGATGTCGCTGAGGTTGCAGGCCATCGCCTTCCATCCGATCTGGCGGGGAGTGGCCCACTCGCGGCGGAAGTGAATCCCCTCCACCATCATGTCACAGGTGAACAGGAGAAATCGGTCGCCGGAGGCGCGCACCACCGCGGCATCGTCTCCGGGCCCCACCACCACGTCCGCGCCCAGGCGCCGGGCCGCCAGCTTGCGGAAGCGGCCCACCATGGCGTTCTCGCCGATCTCCTTCAGGGGGCCCTCCGCGTCCGTCATCGCTCCTCCCCCGGACGGGTGCCGAGCACCTTGTACACACAGTACGGGCCGCACATGGAGCAGGCGGCCATGCCCTCTGCGCCGCCGGGCTGGTAGCGCTCCTTCGCGCGTTCCGGGTCGAGGGCGAGGTGGAACTGCTTTTCCCAGTCCAGGGAGCCGCGCGCGGCGGCCATCTCGTCATCCCGTCTCCGGGCGCGCGCGCCGAGCCGCACCACGTCCGCGGCGTGTGCCGCGATGCGGGCGGCGATGACGCCCTCCCTCACCTCCTGCTGGGTGGGCAGCCCCAGGTGCTCGGAGGGAGTCACGTAACACAGGAAATCCGCCCCCGCCATGCCCGCCACCGCCCCCCCGATGGCGGCGGTGATGTGGTCATATCCGGGCGCGATGTCGGTCACCAGAGGCCCGAGCACGTAGAACGGCGCGCCGTGACAGAGCCGTTTCTGGAGGATGACGTTGGCCGCCACCTGGTCGAGCGGCAGGTGCCCCGGCCCCTCCACCATCGCCTGCACCCCCGCCTTTCTCGCCCGCAGCACCAATTCCCCGAGCACCGCGGTCTCGGCGATCTGCGCGCGGTCGGAACCATCGGCAAGGCAGCCCGGGCGAAGGCCGTCACCCAGGCTGAGGGTGACGTCATGCTCCCGGCAGATGTCCAGCAGGTCGTCGAAGCGGGCGTAGAGCGGGTTCTCGCGGCCGTTCTCCTTCATCCAGCAGACGGTGAGAGCGCCGCCGCGGCTGACCACCCCCGTCAGCCTGCCGCCCTCCGTTGCCAGTTTCGCGGTCTCTCGGGTGACGCCGCAGTGGACGGTGATGAAGTCCACCCCATCCCGCGCCTGCTTCTCGATGACCGCAAACAGATCGTCCTCCGTCATCGCGGCCACCACGCCGGCCTTCGCCACCGCCTCCACCGCGGCCTGGTAGATGGGAACGGTTCCCACCGGGGCCGCGCTCTCGCGGATCACCGTCCGGCGAACCGCATCCAGATCGCCGGCCGTGCTGAGGTCCATCACCGCGTCCGCCCCGGCGTCCAACGCGGCGCGCAGGCGCCGCCGGGTGTGCTCTTCCTCGGCATCCTCCGCGGAGGATCCGATGTTGGCGTTCACCTTGATCCGCAGGCCCGCCCCGATGGCGAGCGGCCGCAGGTTGCTGTGGTGCCGGTTGGCAGGCAGCACGATGGTGCCGGCGGCGAGGCCTTCGCGGATGAACTCCGCGGCCACCGGTTCGGCCTGCGCGGCCGCCTCCATCTCCGCGGAGATGCGACCCTGATTGGCTGTTTCCAGTTGCGTCAACTACTTGCTCCTCTGTGCGAATGCCCGCTGAATTCGCTGCATCAGTTCGCGGGCAGCTCCCACCATGTCCTCCGCCCCGGCCACCGCGGACACCACGGCCGCTCCATCGGCCCCGGCGCGGATGACCTCCTCCACATTCTCGCAGGTGATGCCACCGATGGCAAGCACCGGCACGTTCACTGCCTGTCTGATCTCCGCGATGGGACGCAGGCCGATCGGCGCCCCCGCATCGGACTTGGTGGGGGTGGCATAGATCGCCCCCACGCTCACGTAACTCGCGCCCGCGGCCTCCGCCGCCCGCGCCTCCTCCACATCGGCCACCGATGCCCCTATCGCGGCCTGGGGACCCATCAGCCGGCAGGCCGCGGCGACCGGCATGTCGTCCGGGCCGAGGTGGACTCCGTCCGCCTCCACGGCCAGCGCTATGTCCACTCGGTCATTGACGATGAAGATCCCTCCGTACTCCCTGGCGGCCCGCCCCATCTCCTCGGCCACCGGCAACAAGGCGGCGGTGGTCATCTCCTTATCCCGGAGTTGGATCATGGGCGCGCCGCCCTCCAGCGCGGCCCGCGCCACATCCACATGGTCCCGCCCCAGAGAGGGATTGCGGGCGGTTATCACACAAAGCGTGGGAATCTTCATGTCCGGGCCCCTGCGGCCGCCTCCGCCCTTTCCTTCAGTTCCAGATAGAGCGCGTGAAGGATGGCGAGGTGCACGTCCTCTATCTGCTGCATGCTCTGCGCGGGCACCACCAGGCAGATGTCCGCCAGTTCCTTCATCTTGCCTCCGTCCCTCCCCGCCAGCCCGATGGTCGAGACCCCCAGCCCGCGCGCCGCCTCCAGGGCCTGCAGCACGTTCGGGGACCGCCCGCTGCCGCTCACCGCCAGCAGCACGTCGCCGGGCCGCGCCAGGTTCTTGAGCGGCTCCGAGAACACATGCTCATATCCGAGATCATTGGCATAGGCGGTGAGGGCGGGAACGTTGTCCACCAGGGAGATCGCCCTGAATCTGGGGGCACCGGGTGGCAGGTCCACGCCCTTGGCCAGGTCAACCACGATGTGGGAGGCGGCGGCGGCGCTTCCTCCGTTGCCACAGGTGAACATCTGCGCGCCCTCCCGATAGGCCCGCCAGAGCCGGTCGGCAACCGCCTCCAGATCGGAGACAGGCACCTTGGTGAGGAATTCCGCCACCTCTCTGAGATAGGCCTTCACCGATTTCCTCCCGAACCCGCACAGTGATTCACGACGTTCTCCCCCGTGGTCAGTATAGCGCAATTGCCGGCCGGGGACAAAAGGAGGCGCGGGCGCGCGGCGGAGGGCGGGGAACTCCTTCGTTGACGCAAGCATGATGGCTCCCTATAATGCCCGTCAGAGGCCGCGTGGAGGTCGGGAGGCGGCCCATCCCCGGGCACCGTCGGTGGTGGGCCGGCGATTCGACAGGCGGCGCGAAGAGGCAGACTATTGACCGCGCTATATGGCGTCTTCCTAATAGCCGCGCTGGTGGTGGTCAGCGGAGTGATCGCCTACGTCGGGGACATCGTGGGCCGGCGGATGGGGCGGAAGCGGTTGAGCCTGTTCGGGATGCGGCCGCGCCACACCGCGATTGCAGTATCCGTCGCCGCGGGCATGATGATCGCCATTGTCACCCTGGCCGCTGCCATGGCGGTCTCGAAGGACGTGCGTGACGGTTTCCTTCGCATGGGTGAGATGCGGCGGGAGCAGGCCCGCCTCTCCGAGCAGGTGCGGAAACTCACCAGCACGGCCGCCGACCTGGACCGGGAGAGAGCGAAGGCCGAGAGCCAGGTCAAGGCCAGCCGCGCCGAACTCGCCAAGGCGGAAGCGGCCCTCTCCGAGACCCGCCAGCAGGTGGAGGTGCAACAGGCCAAACTGAAGGAGACCACCCGCAGGCTCGACGCCACCGCCGCCGCCCTCCGCGAGGCGGAGCAGCAGATCAAGCGCGCACAGCGGATCCTCGCCAACGAGTACCGGATGCGGGAGGAGCTGGAGAGCGATGTCGAGCGCGCCACCCGCACCATCGCCGTGGGCCGCGCCCTGCCGGTGCTGTTCACGGCGGGCCAGGCCCTGGAGGTGGAACTGTTGCAGGGAGGACGCGGCGCGGCCGAGATCAAGGCCGACCTGGAGAAGATTCTAGACCGCCTGGACCGCGCCGTGCGCGCGGTAGGGGCACAGCCGCTGGAGGAGGGAAAGCGCGCCGTGGTGGTGCAGCATGCGGTCGTGGACAAGGAGAAGCGCTCGGTCACCTATTTCTCCGAGGAGCAAGTACTGTCCGCCGTCGCGCAGCAGATCCACGCCACCCGGGGAGGGGTGATCGTGCGGGTCGACGCGGTGTTCAACAGTCATCCCGGCGAGCCGGCCTATGTGGATTTCCGTCTGTTCAACAACAAGAAGATCTATCGCCGCGGCCAGGTGCTCGCGGAGACCATCGTGGACGGCCGGCTGTCCGAGGCGGGGATCTACGTGGCGCTGGTAAGCCTGTTGCGGGACGAGGTGTCGCTCCGGGCGCGGCGGGAGAACATCATGCCCCGGCCCGCCCCCCTGGGTGGGGAACATCAGCCCGGAGGACTTGTTTGCCAGCATCGCGCAATTGCGCGGCATCGAGGGGCCGGCGCGGGTGAGAGCAGTGGCGGAAGACGACATCTGGACCATCGGCCCTCTGCGGGTCAAGTTCGACATCTCACCGGTCGCGCCGAGTGCCGAGTAGTCAACCTCCGCGCGGCGGTTGATAGCGCGGCGCGGAGACGAGGTAGATAGCACTGATGGA
Organism: Candidatus Hebobacteria bacterium; assembly: GCA_029821235.1. Classification (GTDB taxonomy): domain Bacteria; phylum Armatimonadota; class Hebobacteria; order Hebobacterales; family Hebobacteraceae; genus S016-27. Next base: position 4,800 of record JALGTT010000133.1, read on the forward strand.
GAGCGCTTCCGGCGCTCTCCGCATTTCTGATCGAGGTTGAGTGCAGTGAACAACTCCGAGCGCGCCACCCAACGCGTCCTCGCGATCGAGTGAACACCGTGGTGCTGGGCGACCGCACCGCCGCCCGGCGGGTCGAGGCCGCGCTGCGCGAGGCCGGGCTGGCCGCGCATCTGGTGGTCGTGGACGAGCACCGCTCCACCGAGGAGGGCCGCCGCCGATACTTCCAGGACAACCCCAGGCGCGGATGGCGGCGCCTGCTCCCGGTCAGCATGCAGACGCCGCCGCGGCCGTACGACGACTATGTGGCCGTGGTGCTGGCGGAGCGTTACCTCCGCCGCCGCGCCACGGGCTAGCTGCTCGTCTCGCTCTGGCTGGTCCCCTTGATGCCCTTCAGGAACGGCGCGAACAGGTCAATGGGAATGGGGAACACCGTGGTGGAGTTGTTCTCGGAGGCCACCTCGGAGAGGGTCTGCAGGTAGCGCAACTGGAGCGCGATGGGCTCGGTGGCGATGATCTTGGCGGCCTCGGTGAGTTTCTGCGAGGCCTGGAACTCTCCCTCGGCATTGATGATCTTCGCCCGCCGTTCGCGCTCGATCTCCGCCTGGCGCGCCATCGCCCGCTTCATGGT
>JALGTT010000134.1 GCA_029821235.1 Candidatus Hebobacteria bacterium
GTGAACACCGCCTCGGAGGAGGTGCTTTCTCTGCTGCCGGGCAGTTCGCCGGCCATCGCCAAGGCCCTGGTCGAGAGAAGAGCGGAACAGCCGTTCATCTCCCTGGGTGACCTGGCCCAGTTCCTCTATTCCCAAGAGGAGGGCGGCAGCGTCTTGGCGCAGATGATAGATCATGTAACAACGAAGTCGTCGAGCTTCATCATCGAGGCGATGGGGACGATGGGCGCAGGCGGCTCGTTTCGCACCATCCGCGCTCACGTGCGCCGCATGAACGATACCGTGCGCGTGGTTCGACAGCTCGAGGAGAACATTCCTCTGCCCCCTTATCAAGAGATCGTAAGTACGGCACCCAGGAGACAGACGATTGCCTCTCTCTAACAGGCCGGTCGCGATAGACATCGGCAGCCAATCCGTGAAGGTGGCTCAGGTGCAGCAGGGCCGCGGCGGAGTGCGGTCCATTCGCTGCGCGCAGGAGCGACTGCCCGAGAACTTCCGCTGGGATGCCCCCGACGGAGTATCCGTCCTCGCGGCCGCCGTTCGCAGCGCGATGGCAAAGGCGGGGATACGCGCGCGGGCGGCTGTGATGTCCCTCCCCCGCCGTCACGTCACCGCCCGGATCGCTTCTTTCCCGCCGGCTGACAAGGCGCAACTGCGGCGGGTGGTCGAGTACGACCTGGCCGACCATCTCCCGTTTCCGGTCGAGCAGGTGGTGATGGACCTGCAGTCCCTGGGCACCTCCCGGGAGGAGCCGGGCCTGGTGGACGTTCTGGTGGTGGCGGCCCAGAGAGAACTGATCCAGAGGTACCTCGACGTGGCGAAGGCGGCCGGTCTGAAGTTGGCCGCGTTGACCATTGACTCCCTCGCCCTTCACGATCTCACCACCCGGCTGGGGAGCGGCCCTCCGGGGCTGACCGTGGCCGTGTCCATCGGCCACCGCAGTGCAACCATCAACATCTCGCAGGGCGGCCGTCTCTGGCTCACTCGCTCGGCTCCGCTCGGAGGGCAGCAACTCACGGCCGCCATCCAGGAGGACCTGGGCATCACCGCCGAGGAAGCGGAGGAGAAGAAGATCTCCGAGGGGATCGCCAGTGGGCCCGACGGAGTTCCCGGACCGCGCGTGCAGACGTGGCTGGACAATCTCTGCGGCGAATTGACGCGGTCGGCATTGTCGTTCGGGCAGGCCGCGGTGTCCCGCATTCTGCTGTTTGGGGCCGGCGCTCATGTGCCCGGTCTGGCGGAGGCGATCGCGCGGGAAATGGGGGTCTCCCCTCAGACGCCCACGCTCGCCGATCTGTTCTCCCGCGCCCGGCTCTTGACCGACCCCGCGGAGGTTGACGCCTGCCTTCCCGTAATCGGGCAGGCGCTGAGAGGGGTGGGGCAGAGCGAATGGACCATTTCGCTGCTGCCTCCGGAGTTGATGCAGGCGCGGCGGGTCCGGCGTCTGCGGGCCTTGGGGGCGGCCGGCGGCGCGGCCGTGGCAGCCGCGCTGATCGTGTGTTACCTCTTCTCCGCGCGCGCCATCACTCGACTCGAATCCGAGCGGGCCGAACTCAGCGCACTGAGCGAGCAGACGGCCGAACTACAGGCGATAGCCACTGATCTAATGAACACCAGAGATCGTCTGCGCGAGCAGGCGGCCGTGATGATCGAGGCTTTGCAGCAGCGGCACGCCGCGCTGGAGATTATCCGCACTCTCTCAGAACAGGGCTCGCCCAAGGTGCGCATCCTCTCCCTGAGCATGGGCCGCGATCAACCTTTGGTGATCCGAGGCACGGCCCCCGATCCCGCCACCGTAGCAGACCTCCAGGTCGTTCTCGCCGCTTCGCCTCTATTGGAGGACGTGAAGGTCGAGAATGCAGCCCGCGCTCTCGATCGCCCCGGGCGCTGGGCAGGGCCGCGCTCCAGTCGGCGTGTCGAGCCGACCGCCAAGGGTTATGTGTCCTTCGTGATCAAGGCGAAACTTGTGAACAAGTCCAAGCCGCGTACCGGAACGACCACCCTGGCGCGGGCAGGGGGTGGGCGATGAGAAAACTCTCCGGACGCGATCGCATCCTGCTAACGGCCTGGCTGGCCGGGCTGGTGTTGCTGGCCCTGGTGATCGGTGTGGCGCGGCCCATGCACGCGCGCTGGCGCGGCCTGAAGAAGGATATCGCCACCCTGCGACAGAGCATTGCCGTTGCGACGGCCATGTATCGGGAGACCCCGGCGGTGGAGACAGAGGTGGCAGAGTTGGCGCAGATCGTGAGCACTCTGTCCCGTCCGGCAGATGAAGTGGGGCCGGCGATGATCAGGGAGATTGACCGTCTCACCGGCGAGTTGGGGGTGCAACTCCTGACCCTTCGGCCCGGGGATGTCGAGGACCTCGACGTGTGTCGGAAACACACCGCCGTGTTCGAGGTGGAGAGCGATTTCCCCCGCATCGTGCGCTTGCTCTATCGGCTCGAAAGACCGCCCTTGCGGCTGTGGGTGGAGGGGGTGGACCTCACCTCCGACCGCACGCCGGAGAACAAGGTGCGCGCCAAGATCAGCGTTGCGGCGTACACGGTCGAGACGTCAGCGGAGGAGCGGCCATGAGAGGAGTGAGCCCGCGCCACATATTCCTGGGGGTGATGCTCGTCGGAGCGCTCACCTACCTGGGGGTTGTCTTGAAGGCCACCTCCCCGCTGGCTGCCCCAGAGAACGCCGAGGGGCAGGCCGCGGCGGAGACGCCCGAGATAGCAGAGTTGGATCTCAGCATCCCGCCGGATCCGGACTTCTCCCGCTATGAAGCGATGGTGGCGCGCAACATCTTCGCGCCGCCGAAGCCGCCCAAGCCCAAGCAGGTCAAGAAGGTTCTCCCGACCCCTCCGCTGCCGAGCGCCAAGAAGAAGCCCGCGCCCCCGAAGCCGAAAAAGCCCGATCTGAGCAGTTGGTCATATGTCGGTTACATATCCCGCAACGGACAGCGCATCGCCATCCTCCAGAACGAGGCGAACGACAGCATGAAGCAACTCTGCGTCGGCGCCGAATTCATGGGCGCGAAGGTCAAGACTATAGGCGCCACCAAGATGGTCTTTGGCTCGCCCGCGGGAGAGGTGCAACTCAGCATCCCGCGGGACTATCCGGTGGTGCCCCTCGACAAGTCTGCGGTGGGCAAACCGGCCCGCGTCATGCCGCGGCCACCGAGATCGCGGCGCGGAGGCGGTGGCAACCAGTGAGAGTGAAGAGGACAATGCGTGAGTGGCGGGGCGGGAATTGCGACCACAGGTGTGGAGCATTGACGCCGACTGGGGCTGTCCGGTCAGCGAAGGAGATATGATGATGAGACGATACTTGGGATGGATGGGCGCTGCTCTGCTGGTGGCGTTTGCCCTGGCCCTTCCTGCGGCTGCGCAGCCGCCCAATTCACAGGGGAGAACGGCGATTCGTCTGCCCGGCCAGAGGAGCGGGAATGCCAATACCCAGGGCAAGACGGCTCCCTCCGGCAAGCCATCCGCGTCCAAGAAAGCAGAGAGCAGTTCGACCGGCTCGAAGGCGTCGTCGGTTCAGCCACCGCCTCCTCTTCCCAAGCGGCCCACAGGAGAGGGGCCTCAGGAGACCATTGGGCTCTTCTTCTACGGCCTGGATATCGACCATCTGCTCCGTCTGCTGATGGAGGCGGCCCACGTGACCATCATCAAGTCCGATCAGGTAACCGGCCCCTTCACCATTCTCGCGCCGGAGGAGGTCCCTCTGGACGTTGCCTTTCAGATCGTGAACTCCGCGCTGGAGATGCGCGGCTTCACCATGATGAAGACCGACCTGGGCATCTACAAAGTCGTCCCCATCGCGCAGGCGGCGCAGTCCGGCCCGCCGCTTCAGTTCGGGGATCGGCCCGAGGAACTTCCCCCGGGCGACCAACTCATCACCCAGGTGATCCCCCTCAAGCACCTGGCGGCGTCCGACCTGGCGAGTCAAATCCGGCCTCTCATCAGCGACCAGGCGCGGGTGGTGGTCACCTCCACCAACTCGCTGATCATCACCGATACCGCATCCAATCTGGCGCGCGTGATGACCCTCATCAACCAGGCGGAGAACGAACTCGACAGCGGCTACCGGGTATTCCACCTCGAATACTACGACGCGGGCGAGATGGCCAACCTGGTGAGCAGCATCGTGCTCAGCCGCTCCGGCGCCTCCGGCGGCGCGCGGCCCGCCTGGGAACGCCGGGTGGTGGGCGGCCGCCCGCAGCAGGCCAGTTCTCAACAGAGAGCGGCCAGCGCTGTGGTCAGCGGACCGGAGTTCTGCTATCCCGACCTCAGGACGAACTCTCTGATCGTCCTCGCCACCCCGCTCCACGTCCAGCAGATCGCCGACCTCATTGACCAGCTCGACCGGCCGGTGAGTCTGCGGGACACCTACTACGTCTATCCGGTGCAGAATCTGATCGCCTCGGACCTGGCAAAACTCATCGGTCCATTGGTGGACGCAGAGGTGAAAACGGTGAGCGGGGCCGGCGCCTCCTCGCGTAGCAGCAGAGCATCCACGCGGCCCGGCACTTCGTTCGGCAGCCGGACCACCTCGCGGACTGGCTCCGGCTTCCGGTCGGGG
>JALGTT010000135.1 GCA_029821235.1 Candidatus Hebobacteria bacterium
TCGAACTTCGCCCGCCCGGGGCATGAATGCAGACACAACAGGAGGTACTGGGCGGGCGACGAATACTTGGGGGTGGGATGCTCTGGCCACTCCCATCGGGGTGGGGTGCGCTGGAACAACGTCTCCGGCCCAGAGGTCTACACACAGTGGCTGGAACGCGGGGTGCTGCCGGTGGCGAGGGCGGAGCGCCTGACGCCGGAACGAAGGGTGGGCGAGTTGTTGATGCTGGGCCTCCGCCGCGCCGAGGGGGTGGGGGAGGAGGAAGTGCGGGCCGTCTGTGGGGTCGGGCCGCGCGAGGTCTGCGGCGGGAAGATCGAGGAGTTGTGCAGGATGGGCCTGCTCTCGGCGGGAGAGGGGAGGCTCTGGATTCCTCGGGGGAAGTGGATAGTCTCGAACGAGGCGCTATCGCAGTTGGTGGCCTAGTCCGTCGCGGACCGGCCGGGAGGTGATGGAGATGTCTCGCATCAATTTGCTGAGCACGCTGGGCGTGGTGCTTGGAGTTACGCTCGGGTTGGTGGTGATGCAGGGGCCGGCCGGCCGGGCGCAACTGCTGTCCGGGCTGCGTCCAGTCCAACAGACGCTGATCTTCGACGGCGACGTGAAGACCGACTCCGGGGGCATCGAGTTGCTCTCATGGGGCAGCGGGAAGGCGGAGCCGGTGCAGGAGACGACCTATGTGGGCCCGGAGGTGTTGAAGATCACCTCCCAGGGGCCGTATCAGGGTGTGGTGCTTCAGTTGGCGCGGCCGGTGGATATGACTGATTACCTGGCGACGAAGGACAGTTACCTGGACCTGCGGATCCGGGCGGCGCAGATTCCTCCATTACGCGGTAAGGAGGCCCGGCTTCAGCGGTTGGAGGAGGCGCGCAGCAGAACCGGAGGGTTGGGCGGAGCGAGAACCGGGGGCTTGGGCGGCGGAGGGGGAGCCGGCGGGCGCACGGGCGGAGGCCGCGGGGGGCGCCGCGGCTGGCTGGCCCCCGGCCCGGCCGGAGACGCGGCCTTCGAGGTGAACCTCACCGGCGGAATGATGGGAGGCGGCCGCCGTGGCGGGGGCGGCCGTATTGGCGGCGGTCGCGGCGGCCGCGTTGGGGGCCGGGCGGCGGGCGCGCAGCCCAGGACCACCCGCACCCAGGCCCAGGGCGCGACCCCGCAGACCAAGGCGTTCACCGCCACCCGGCTGCGGGTGGTGTTGTTCACAGACCAGGGGCCGATGATGGCGGACTCCGGTCTGATTTCGGAGGCGATGGTGGACCAGCGCGGCTGGTCTTCGGTGGTGATCTCTCTCCTGCGGTTCAAGGGTGCGGAGGGGGCCAGGGAACTTCACGCGTTGGGCGTGTTCGCGGATCAGCCCGATGTCTTCTATGTGGGCCGGATCCGGCTCTTGAGCGACCGAACGCCAATGAAGATCACCATCAAGGTGGACCCCTCCATCACTGTCACGGACCAGATCGTCGAATTCTCCGCGGAGATGGGGGGAGGCGCGATCGAGAACCCGCGCTTCGCGTGGGATTTCGATGAGTCCGATGGCATCCAGAGACAGGCGGTCGGCAAGAAGGTGAAGTACATCTACCAGGAGCCGGGCGACTACGTGGTCACCTGCACCATGACCGATGAACCGGGGATCCGGGACGTGGTGACGGAGAAAGCGGGAGTGCGCGTGGAAGAGGGAGCGGCGGCGGCCCCATGACCACTCGGGAGGGACCCTCACAGCCCACGGCCGAGGGGACGGACGGGCGGCTGGTGCATCGCCTGGAGGCTCCCATCCTGGAAAGCGCGCGGCTTCCCGCCGGCTATCATCGCCTGGTGGTGCGGGCTCCGGCGATCGGAGCGGTCGCCCAGCCCGGTCAGTTCCTGCATGTCTGGTGTCACGACCCCACCACCATCGGCACCCCGCCGGCCGCCGCGGTGCTCAGGCGTCCCTACAGTATCTCGCGGGTGTGGTCCGGGGAGGCGGTCGAGATTCTCCTCCAGGTGAGAGGGGTGGGGGGGCGGATGCTCTCCGGCCGCCGCGTGGGGGAATCGTTGGACCTCATCGGCCCGCTGGGGAAAGGGTTCCGCATTCACGACGATCTGCGCACAGCCGTAGTCGTGGCCGGCGGCAGCGGAATCGCGCCGGTGCCGTTTCTCACGGAGACGCTGGTGGCGCGGGGGGTGAGGGTGGTGGCGCTGGTGGGGGCGGCCGACGATGATCGGATGCCGTTTCCGGTGGACCGCGCGGAGCCGGGCCGCGCCACTCTCCTGCCCCTGGAGGCGGTGGGCGCGGAGGTGACCTTCGTGGCGGAGGCGGTGGAGGGGAAGTTGGTGAGCGAGGCGCTGGAGGAGAGGTTGGAGGAACTCTCCGGGCCTGGGGCGGAGGTGATGGCGACCGGTCCGGTGGCGATGCTGAGGCAGGTAGTGAAGACCGCCGGGGAGTCGCTGCCGGTCCAGGTTTCGCTGGAGGAGCGGATGGCGTGCGGAGTGGGGGCGTGCCGCTCGTGTGTGGTGCCGGTTACGGGGGCGGAGGGTATCGTCTATCGCACCGTCTGCCGCGATGGACCGGTGTTCGCGGGCGGAGAAATCGCATGGGAGCGTCTGGGACGGTGAGCGGCCCCGACCTGTCGGTACAGATAGGCTCGCTCACCCTGAAGAACCCGGTGATGGTGGCCTCCGGGATCTTCGGATATGGGGACGAGTTCCGGGGGCTGGCCGACTACGGGGAGCTGGGGGCGCTGGTGCTGAAGACGGTGACCCGTGAGCCGCGGCCGGGCAATCCCCCGGCCAGCCGGACTGTGGAGACTCCGGCGGGGATGGTGAACGCCATCGGGCTGGAGAACGTGGGGGTGGAGGCGCTGGTGGAGGAGAAGTTGCCCCTGGCGCTCTCCTACGGCACGGCGGTGATCGCCAGCATCGCGGGCGATACACCGGAGGATTTCGCCGCCTGCGCGGAGATCCTGGACGATACCCCCGTCTCCGCTATCGAGATCAACATCTCGTGCCCCAATGTCAGGAAAGGGGGAATGGCCTTCGGGGTGGACGCCTGGGCGAGCGCGCAGGTAGTGAGAGCGGTGCGCCCGGCGACCCGGAAGCCGTTGATCGCGAAACTGACGCCCAACGTGACCGATATCTGCGCCATCGCGCGCGCCTGCGCGGCGGCCGGGGCGGATGCGGTGTCGCTGGTGAACACGTTTTCGGCGATGGTGGTAGATGTGGAGACGCGGCGGCCGGTGCTGGCCGCCAACACCGGAGGCCTGTCCGGGCCCGCCATTCGTCCGGCGGCGGTGCTGCGGACATTCCAGGTGGCGCGGGCGGTGAGCGCGCCCGTGATCGGCATGGGGGGGATCTGGAACGCCTCCGACGCGCTCGAATTCATCATCGCGGGGGCGAGCGCGGTGGCGGTGGGGACCGTCCTCTTCGCCGATCCGGCTGCGGGCAACCGCGTACTGGCGGGAATCCGGGAGTACCTGGTCAGGCACCGTCTCGACTCCCTCCAAGAACTGGTCGGCTCCATCACGCTGCGCGACGGGGATTAGCCGGTTTCCCCAGGGGAAGCTGCGAACACGCGGCAGCGCATTCCCGCCGCACCGCACCCCTGCTTGCGCTTTCGCTTTCTTGGAAAGGGACACGGCACAGGCGCGTCGAACTCCGTTGGCGCTGAGGGGTCAAGTAAGGGGCGCATGATGGCAGACACGGAGCAACACGAGGCGCCTTCAGGGGCGGGGGCAGCGACTCGTCCGCTGCCGTGTCCGGGCGGCGGGGGCCAGATGGCGGCCTTCCTGATCGTGGCGGTGATGGTGGGGGCGTTCTTTCGCCTGATGGCACCCAACATCCCCGATCCGGACAGTTTCTACCACTTCCGTCACGCCGCCGTCTACGCGGAGAAGGGAATCACATACTCCCAGTTTCCGTGGCTGGTGTATTCGGTGGTGAACCGTCTGTCGGCCGATCTGGGGTATGGTTTTCATCTTCTCCTGGTGCCGCTCACCTTTCTGGGGGACCAGGTGCTCGGGGTGAAACTGGGGGCGGTGCTGGAGACGGTCATCACCCTGACGCTGCTGTTCTTGGTGTTGCGGCGCCACCGGATCGCCTTCTGCGGGGTGTGGCCCTTCGCCGTGTTCCTGTTGGGCCCGCCCATGACCTATACCTTCCTGATGACCCGGCCTCAGACCCTGACCATGGGGCTGTGCGCGCTGTTGTTCTCCCTGCTGGTGAGGGGTCCGGCGTGGGGAGTGCTGCTGGCGGCGGGCGCCATCTGTTTCTTCCATCTGAATGTGTTCGTGATAGTGCCGGTGATCGTGGTGATAGTGGCCCTCTGCAAGGGCCTGACCGGCGGCGGGTGGGAGTGGCGGAAATGGGTGGCGGCGGCGGCCGGCATGGGTTTGGGGGCGTTGCTGAGGCCGAATCCCCTGGGCGCGATGAAGTTGGAGTACGTGCAGTTCTTGGTGCACGAGATGGTGAGGAAGGAGGGGATTCCTTTGAACTTCGGCCGGGAGTGGCTCCCGGTGAACTTGGAAGGTCTGGTCGCGGGGTTCTCGTGGTTCCTCACTGGCGATTGCCGCGCGCGGCGGGCGCGAGGACCGCGAGGGCGGGTGCCTGCTGTGGAGCAGCCTGGCTCTGTCCATCCTGTTCTTCGTGGTGATGGTCACGTTCACCAAGCGGGTGGCTCCCCTGTGGGCGGTGTTCTCGGTGATCTTCGCCGCGCAGACGTTCTCGCGGCTGGTTCGTGGAAGCGCGGTGGGGGGCAGACACGTGCTGAGCGGGGAGACCAGGCTGGTGGTGGCGTGTGTGGTGGCGGTGCTGTTGGTGGCGATGGTTGGTGGCGATGGCCGGGGCGGTGCTCAACGAGCACATCGTCCGCGAGAAGTGGCGCGGCTACAATCCGTACCGGATGCAGGACGCAGCCTTCTACCTCGCGGAGCACTCCCAGCCCGGTGACATCGTATTGAACGTGAGTTGGTCGAGTTTCCCGGAGTTGTTCTTCTGGAACACGAAGAATCGCTATGTGCACGGGTTGGATCCCATCTTCCTGTACGCCTACGACCAGAAACTCTACTGGAAGGTAGCGGCGTTGGAGGGGCGTCCAGTGGTGCAGAGCGCGGCGGCCAAGGCGCTCGGGCCCGAACTGGCGGA
>JALGTT010000136.1 GCA_029821235.1 Candidatus Hebobacteria bacterium
GCAGCCGCTGTGAGTGCTTCCCCCTCGGCCCTGCCCAGAAGTAGACCCACGCGGGATAGCCCTCCCGCGCGAAGTCCGGGGCCTCGCGGATGAGGGGAATGGGGATATCGGTCAGTCCCTCCCTGGCGAAACTGATGTCGGAGAGCGCGTCCATCACCTTCATCCACGGGGCGAGTTCGCAGAGCATGGCGCGGGCGGCGCGATAGTTCGCCTTGTGCTCCTCGCCATGCGGCTCGTCGGACAGGTGGAAGAAACTGCAATCCATCAGGCCCTCCCGGTCCAGGAACTGCTTGAACTCGGGGAGGAACTGGCTCAGGAAGCGCCGGTAGGTGGGCGACACGCCGGGGGTCTGCGGATCCCACAGCAGCCTCTCGCTCCCCCCGCGTCCCTCGTAGATGCGAATCGCGTACCTGGCACCCCACTGGGTGAACAGATGGGCCCACTCCAACCTGGTGAGGCCGCACTTGCGGGCGGTCTCGACCCATTTCTTCACCAGCGACCAGTCGAACCGGTAGCGGTTTCCGTCCCTCCTCACGTCGAGCAACTGATTCGGTCTCTTCACTCCATCGGTGGGAGGGGTGAAGATGGGGACATGGGAGGTGTCGTAATGGTGGGCCGCGAGGTCGCGGAGGTACTGCTCCACGATGGGCCAGAACTTCCCCTCGAACGGCTCCAAGCCATACCAGTCGCACAGCGCGTCACAGTAGAACCACTCGGTGGCCGGGAAGTCCCGCCGCGCCTGCGCGGCCGCGGCGTACACCCTCACCGCGGCGGTCAGCGTGACCGGCTCTTCGTCCTCCGCGGTGAGGGTTACCTTCACCGGATAGGAGCCCGGCCGCGCCGCTTCCGGAGCGCGCACCGTGATCCAGAAGGCATTGGTCTCGAAGGGACCAGCCAGGACCTTGCTCTCCGGAAACAACGGGTCGGGGACCAGGCCTGGAATGTGTCCCACCCCGTCGAGTTCCTCGGCGGAGGTCTCGGTGTTGTGGTGGGGCATGGGTACATATCCCACGCGCCGCACCTCCACGCTCAGGGCGTCGGGTGCGGTGATCTGCGCGGTCACCTCGCGATGGTGCTCATCAGTGCGAAAGGCCGCCTGGAAAGACGCCTGCTCCCCGCGCGCCAGGTGCAGCCGCAGGGTGGTGCGTCGGCGCGCGCGGGTGGCCGGATAATGTCGCACGAGAGAACTCGCCAGCCATGCCTGCAAGGTCAGACCTCCTTCTCCCTCCGAACCCAGATGCCGCGGGTTCGGTCCGCGCGCCGATCTTCCTTCCGCCCGCCTTCATCGCGTCCCGGGACGCTCTCCGGCAGGACGCGGTCCCACCGCCCCCGAACCCAGAGGAGAGAAAGCAAAGAGAGGGCAAGGCCATGGCCATCAACAGTGCAGACGAACTCAGGAAAGCGGTGGACCGTGCGGTCGCATCGGCTCAGATCACCGATGTGCACACCCACCTCTTCTCGCCCCGCTTCGGCGGGCTCTTGCTGTGGGGGGTGGACGAACTCGTCACCTATCACTACCTGATCGCGGAGACCCACCGCTGGATCGAGCTTCCGGTGGAGGACTACTGGGAGTTGTCCACCCGGGAGCAGGCCGACCTCATCTGGCGGACTCTGTTCCTGGAGAACTCGCCGCTGGCGGAGTCGTGCCGGGGGGTGCTCACCGCGCTGCACAACCTCGGGCTGGACACCGCGGCGCGCGACCTGGAGAGTTACCGCCGCCACTTCGCCTCCCTGCGTGTGGAGGACTATGTGGACACGGTCTTCGCGCGCGCCGGGGTGAAGGAAGTGGTGATGACCAACGACCCCTTCGACGACGCGGAGCGGGAGGTGTGGCTCCAGGGACCGGAGGAGGATCCGCGGTTCCGCGGCGCGCTGCGGCTGGACACTCTGCTCAACACCTGGGAGACCGGAGGCGCCAAGTTGGTGAGGTGGGGCTACAAGGTGCAGACGAGGCTGGCGGGGGAAACCGTCAGCGAGGTGCGTCGCTTCCTGAAGGAGTGGGCGGAGCGGATGCAGGCGGTGTATATGGCGGTGTCGCTCCCGCCGACCTTCACCATGCCGGAGGACTCCCCCCGCAGCCGGCTCATCCGGGAGTGCGTGCTGCCGGTGTGCGAGGAGCTGAACATCCCCTTCGCCATGATGATCGGGGTGAAGAAACTGGTGAACCCCGGCCTCCGGCTGGCCGGCGACTCGGTGGGGAAGGCGAGCATCGAGACGGTGGAGTATCTGTGCACCGCCCACCCCAGGAACAAGTTCCTGGTGACCATGCTCTCCCGCGAGAACCAGCATGAGTTCTGCGTGGCCGCCCGTAAGTACCGCAACCTGATGCCGTTCGGGTGCTGGTGGTTCCTGAACAACCCCAGCCTGGTGGACGAGATCACCCGCATGAGGCTGGAGTTGCTGGGGTTGACGTTCATTCCCCAGCACTCGGACGCCCGCGTGCTCGATCAGTTGCTCTACAAGTGGGACCACTCCCGGCGCATCATCGCGGAGGCGCTGTACGACAAGTACCGCGACCTGATGGCCACCGGCTGGCGGATCGAGGAGTCCGAGATCCAGCGCGATGTCGGGAAACTCTTCGGGGGCAACTTCTGGGAGTTCGTCCAGCGCAGAGTCTGAGGGGGACGGCGGGGCCGGATTCGGCTTGCGCGGCCGCGAACAAGGATTCTGCGTCTCCATCTAGTATACTAACTGTTCTGCCGGTGTGCGGCGAAGCCGCCGGCAGAACACGCCGCCGCAAGGAGGAGGACGACGGCATGAACAATGACTACAAAGAGCAGAGAACACCCAGACACGGGCTGGAGCACCACGGGTTCCAGAACATGGGTCGCGTGTACTGGACCCTGTCCACCCCCGCGTTGTACGAACAGATCATCCGCCGGCGGGAGGGGCTGATCGCCCACCTGGGCCCGGTGGTGGTGAGAACGGGCGACCACACGGGGCGCTCCCCGAAGGACAAGTTCATCGTGCGGGAGCCTTCCTCGGAGGGCGATATCTGGTGGGGCACGGAGAACCGGCCTTTCGAGGAGGAGCACTTCGACGCGCTCTACCATCGCCTGCTTGCCTACATTCAGGGCAAGGATCTGTTCGTGCAGGATTGCTATGTCTGCGCGCACCCCAATTACCGGCTGCCCATCCGCATCGTGACTGAGCATGCCTGGCAGAGCCTGTTCGCCCGCAACATGTTCATCCAGATCAAGGATCGGGACAAGATCTGGGACCACGTGCCCGAGTTCCGTGTGCTCTGCTTCCCCGGCTTCCACGCCATCCCCGAGGTGGACAAGACCGCCACCGAGACTTTCATCATCGTGAACTTCAGGCAGAAGACGGTGATCATCGGCAACACCCAATACGGAGGCGAGATCAAGAAGTCCGTCTTCACCGTGCTCAACTATCTGCTTCCCCGCACCGCGGTGCTGAGCATGCACTGCTCGGCCAACATCGGCGCGGATGGGAGCGTGGCGCTCTTCTTCGGGCTGTCGGGCACCGGCAAGACCAGCCTCTCCGCCGACCCGGAGCGTACGTTGATCGGCGACGACGAGCACGGGTGGTGCGATGACGGCATCTTCAACTTCGAGGGAGGCTGCTACGCCAAGGTGATCCGGCTCTCCCAGGAGTCGGAGCCGGACATCTATCAGTGCACGCGGCGCTTCGGCACCGTGTTGGAGAATGTGGCGCTGGACATGGATACCCGGCGCATTGACCTGGACAACGACGCGCTCACCGAGAACACCCGAGCCTGCTATCCGCTGACCCATCTTTCCCGCGTGCAGCGCGACGGGGTCGCCGGCCACCCCAAGGATGTGGTGCTGCTCACCTGTGATGCCTTCGGGGTAATGCCGCCGGTCGCCAGGTTGACACCAGAGCAGGCGATGTACCACTTCCTCTCGGGCTACACCGCGCGGGTGGCGGGCACCGAGCGGGGCGTGAACGAGCCGAGCGCGGTGTTCAGCGCCTGCTTCGGGGCGCCCTTCATGGCGCTCTCGCCCATCGTCTACACCAGGATGTTCGGGGAGCGGGTCCGGAAGCACAAGGTGAGGTGTTGGCTGATCAACACCGGATGGATCGGCGGCGGATACGGGGTGGGCCGGCGAATCGACATCGCCTCCACCCGCGCCATCATCAAGGCGGCGCTGTCCGGCGCGCTGGATGAAGTCCCCGGCCGGCGCGACCCCATCCTGGGCCTGGAGGTGCCGACCTCCTGTCCGGGGATCGACCCGAAGCTGCTCGACCCCCGTTCCACCTGGAAGGATCCGAAGCAGTACGATGAGACGGCCCGCAAGTTGGCGGCTTCCTTCGCGGAGAACCTCAAGCAGTGGGAGGGCTCGATACCGGAGGACATCGCGGCGGCCGGCTTGGGCAAGTAGCCGCGCCCGCCGCGGGCCGCGTTACGCGGCGGTTTCTTGTGCAGTTCCCGAAGGGGCGGCCGTCAGGCCGCCCCTTCGTCACGCAAACGCTACCACCCATTCACAGTTTCGTTATCGCGCGTGTCTACGCTCT
>JALGTT010000137.1 GCA_029821235.1 Candidatus Hebobacteria bacterium
GGCGGCGAAGAGGCAGGCGCCCATTATCATGGTCATCGCGCCGGCGGCGATTCCCCGGCTGTGGAGGAAGAGCAGGAAGGCCCCGGCCGCCAGCACCATCGTCAACACGGTGATCCTCCTTCGGCCCAGCCGCGGCACCACCGCGCCGGCCAGCAGGCCGCCCGTGGCCCCGGCGAGGCTGAAGGCGAGCAGGGTGAATCCCCCAAGGGCCAGAGGTTCGCCCCTGTTCTCGTAGAGCATCGGCACGAAGGTGACGAAAACGATGGCGGCCGCCGCCCGCAGCACCATCACCAGATAGAGGACAATCATGGGCCCCACCCAGGCCGGCATCCTCCCGCCCTCCGCGGGCGCGGGCTTGGGCGCCGAGTACCGCCCTGAGGCGGGCACGGAGACCGCCACGAAGAGGGCCACCGCCAGGCCGGCGGTGGCGGTGAGCCAGGTACGCTCCACCCCGAACAAGCCCACGAAGGCGATCACCGCCAGCGGACCGCAGCCATACCCCAGGTTGCCCCCGCCCACGAAGAAGGCCATCACGCTGCTCCGCCCCCGCGCCACTTCCCCCGCCAGCGAGGCGGCCACCGGGTGGAAGGCGGCGTTGCCCATCCCTCCCACCACCAGAGCCAGCAGCAGCGCCTGATAACTGTGCACCAGCCCCAGCAGCGACATGGAGAGCGCGGTCACCATCGGACCCGCCACCACCAGCGCGCGCCGCCCGACTCTGTCGCCCACGTGGCCGAAGGCCGGCTGCAGGAAGTTGGACACCACGCCGATGATGGTGACGGTCACCCCCACCCGGGTGAGCGACAGGTCCAGCCTGCCCGCGAGCAGCGGCAGCAGGCCGGGCAGGAACCCCATGTACATGTCGTTCACGCCGTGCGCCAGCGTCAACGCGAACGCGCTGCGGCGCGGCGAAGGCACTCCCCGCGGCCGGTTCTCGCCCCGGCTCAACCCCATGCCGGACGCTCGCTCTGAGGCCTATCACCCGCCGGGCGCATCACTCGCCGAGCCCGGAGTAGGCGAGGGCGCGATATCGGTAGTAGTTCGGCAGGCCTGGGTCGTTGGCGATCGCCCGGGAGGAGGCCGTCAGCAGCATTCGCGCATAGCGGGCCGTCTCACCCGCCACCCCGTATTCGATTGCGTAGTCCACGATGTCGTACAGGGTGTAGATGGGAACGGTGGAGATCTCCAGCGCCCGGTCCAGGTGACGATACCCCTCTTCGCGTCTGCCCTCGTGCACCGCGATGATGCCGAGCCCGACGTGCATGGTGGGGGACTCCTGGCTCCACCGCTCCGGCTCATCCTCCCCGAATCGCCCGGCCTGCTCGAATGCCTTGCGCGCGGCCTCCGGGTCGTGCTCGGTGAGGGCGACCAACCCCTCGTACACACGCACCTGGAACAGTTCCCGCTCTGCGGGGGTGGCGGTCTCGAGGATCTTGCGCGCGTACTTCACCGGCGTCAGTTCCTCCCACTCATCGGGGCTGACCAATACGAACGGCAACTGATACCAGGCCTCATGCAGGTTTCCCAGCTCCAGGGGCGCGCCGGAGGGCGCCCGACGGCCCTGCACCAGGCTGGGCATATCGCCGGGGGCGAGCTGCAGGGCCGAGAAGACGGCGGCCGTGATCGCGGACACGCATTCCGGGTCCAATCGCCGGGCCTCGGCATAGGAGGCGAGAGCACCCGCGAAGTTGGAGTCGTCCTGCTGAGAGTCGCCCGCGCCCAGCAACGCGTCGGCCAGCGCCTGCTCCAAGAACTGATCGCCGGGTCTCAGCGCCAGCGCGTTCCGGCATGCGTCCACCGCTCGGAAGGGGTAGTTGTAGGCAACCAGGAGTTGTGCCCGCATGATCCAAATGTCGGCCATCCTCATGGTCGAGGCGTCCATCACGTCCTGGGCGCTCAACGGCCGGGTGCTGATCTTCTCCAGCGCCTCCCGCCCCTTCGGCCCGCTCAGCTCCCCCGCCGCCTCGAGCAGGGCGGGCACCGTGGAGGCGACCCCCACCAACTGCAGCGCCTTGGGGGCCGTGTACTCCAACACCGGCCGCTCAACCGTGTTCACCACCGCCCCCGCGCTCATCGCGCGCAGTTCCTCCGGTCCCCCGATGAACCAACCCAGCACATCGCCGACGCTGTGCGCTCCCATGGAGGCGAGATCGGCCCGCATCTTCGGGTCCTGCATCTGCGCGGCCATGCGGTCGGGGTCGAACTTGAAGTCCCCCTTCGCCCCGATGAGCACCACATCTATCCCGCAGTACCACATGGTGGCATTGGGAAACACGTCCATGAAACTGCGCACGATACAGGCGAAGTCGTCGGCCGAGAGTTGGTAGAGGGGAATCCACTGGGCGATCACGCCGCCCTCCCGCAGGCGCTTCCTGCACTCCCTCCAGTGGTCCGTCGAGTAGAGAATGCCGGTGCCGAGCACGAAGGGGTGGATGGGGTCCGAACTGATGATGTCGTACTGCTTGCGGCTGGCCTTGACGTAGTTGGCTCCGTCGTTGATGACGATCTTCACCTTCGGGTTTTCCACCGCGTTGAAGTTCCAGTCGGCGAACTTCGCGGTTCCCCCGGGCACCTCCTCGCAAAGTTCCACCACGGTCACGTTCTCCACGCTCGGGTAACTGGCGATGATCCCGATGGAGACCCCCGCGCCCAGGCCGATGATCAACGCGTCCTTGGGGTTGGGGTGCAGCAGGGCCGGCAGGTGCCCCAGCATCTTCAGCGCCCGCATATCGTACAGATAGGTGGTCGCCACCGGCTTGGCGTTGACCGAGATGATCTTGTCCCCCCAGGCGGTCTCCATCACGTCCACCGCGGCGGACACCCCCTCCGTGTGGTAGATGAGCCGCTGCATGTAGCGGTCGGTGATGTCCATGGTGGTTCCCCCCGCATTGCCCAGGGAGTAGCCGCCGCCATAGGCGCCCCAGCCGCCGAAGAGCAGTTTGGTGTCGAAGCGCGGATGGAGAAACCCGAGGAGGATCACCGCGCCTATCATGCAGGCGCTGACCGCCCACCTCACCGAGGCGCGCCACGGCCGGGCGAGCGCGATCGCCACCGGCCCCCCTACCGCCATCAGCGCCAGCGCGGCCGCCACCAGAGAGCGTTCCAGGCCGAGGAACTTGACCAGCACGAATCCGCCGAGCAGGGAGCCGAGGATTCCGCCCACCGTATTGATGGAGTAGACGTCGGCCACCGTGCGTCCGACGCGCTCTATGCCGTGGGAGTACATGCGCACCAGAATCGGGAAACTGGCGCCGGAGAGGAACGTGGGCACGAACACCAGCGCGAAGCAGATCACGAACTGCACCGCGACATAGAGCGTCCAGCTCCCGCCTATCCAGTCACCCATCCGCAGGAACGCGTAGGGGAGCCAGTTGATGATCCCCGGCCCCATCGCCGAGCACAGCCCGGCCGAGAAGATCAGGAACCCGACCAGGGCCGCCCGGTTGCGGACGCGGTCGGCCCACCTGGCGAACACCGCCGCCCCGGCCGCGATCCCCACCAATACCGCGGTCAGCATGGTGGAGAAAGCATAGGTGGTGGAGCCCAGCACCAGCACCAAGCTCTTGGTCCACACCACCTCCAACGCCAGGATAGTCAGCCCGGCGAAGAAGGCCAGCAACAGGATGGCCTTGTCGGCCGCGCCCAGCGCGGGCGTCTCCTTCCCCTCCGCGGGCTTCGGCGGGGCGGCCGGTTCCGCTTTCGCCTTCCCCATCCCGAACACGGACAGGCGGCTCATCAACAGCGCCACCGCGGCCAGCGCGAAGTTGGCGATGGCGGCCAGCAGGGTGGCGTAGGTGATGCCGAACAGCTTGATCAGCACGAAGCCCGCGGCGAACGCCCCCGCCACCGCGCCGAAGGTGTTTACCGCGTAGAGACGTCCCACGTTCATCCCCAGGGCCGCCTCCCGCGCCACCATCAGTTTGCTGACCACCGGCAGCGTCGCCCCCATCAAGGTGGTGGGCACCACCAGCAGCGCGAAACACACCACGAAGCGAAAGAGGGTGAAGAGGCTGAAGTTCTCCCCCACCGATCCGTACACCATTGGGTAGGACGCCTCCACCGCCCGCAGAAACAGCGGAAGGAGCAGCGCGTAGGCCCCCACCACGCCCTCCATCATGCCGTAGATGGCGAGGGGATGCATGCGAGTGCGGTCAACCAGGCGGCCTGCGACGTAGCTGCCGATCGCCAGGCCGGCGAAGAAGGCGGACAAGACGGTCGCCACCGCGTAGGTGGTAATCCCGAACACCAGCCCGAACCTGCGGCCCCACACCACCTCGTAGATGAGGCTGGTCATCCCGGAGAGAAAGAACAGTACGTACACCACCAGCGCCCAGCCGCTGCCGATTGCGGCGGAGTCCCGCTGGCGCGGTCTACTGTCGTCGTTCACCATCGCTGGCTCCTGAGTTGTGGGAGTCGGCCAGGTCGCCCGGCCTGGCAGGACTGTGCGTCTCTAGGGCCAATCTTCTTTCCCTGTACCGGACGCACTTCCTGCAATGGCGGGCGTCACCCAGGACCGGGAGGAGAAGATGATCCATGTAACAGTCGGCGTTTCCCGCGGTGATTTCGTGGGCGATACCAACGACGCCATCCAGCGCGCCATCGAGGCCGCGGCCGCGCGGGGCGGCGGCACCGTAGAACTCGCCGCGGGAGTGTACACTCTCTACAACTCCGTAACCCTTAGACGCAATGTGCGGCTGGTAGGTTCCGGACCGGATACTATCCTGCGCAAGTGCGATGGCGCGGACAGCGAGTTCGCGGTGGACGCGGACTACGGCCAGACCAAGGTGACGGTGAAAGACCCCTCCGGCTTCCAGCCCGGGATGGGCGTGGTGGTCAAGGACGACCGCTCGGGCGGATGGACCGACACCTATGCCGTCATCACCCTGGTGCAGGGCAGCACCATTCACCTGGATCGCATGCTCATCATGGACTACGACGGCGACCGAGGCGGGATCATCTTCAACAGTTTCCCGCCGGTCGCGGGATGGGATGTGGATGGAGTGGTGATCGAGGGGTTGTGCGTGGACGGCAACCGGGAGAACAACCTGCCCATCAACGGCTGCATCGGAGGCGGCTACTATCTCCATCGGGCGAGGAACTGCCGGATCTCCGACTGCATCCTGCGCGACTTCGCGGGCGACGGAATCAGCTTTCAGATCACCCAGGACATCCTGGTCGAGAGGTGCGAGATAACCGGCATCAGCGGCCTGGGCCTGCACCCGGGGACCGGCTCCGCGCGGCCCATCATCCGCGAGTGCCATTCCCACCACAACGACGGCGACGGCTTCTTCCTCTGCTGGCGGGTCCAGGAGGGACAAGGACACCGACAACATCTTCACCGGCAACATCGTCCGCGGCAACGGCTCCCACGGCATCTACTTCCGGGACGAGAAGCCCACCAACGCGGGCAGCAGAAACACGTTCCGCGAGAACGTGGTGGAGGACAACGTCGGTTGCGGCGTGCTTATCGAGGGCCACACCACCGACCTGCTCTTCGAGGAGAACGTCATCCGAGACACCCGGGAGGGCGACGCGCGCACCCAGCAGGTCGGCCTGCGCGCCGGCGAGCACACCGCCCGCATCCGCCTCTCCCGCAACCGCATCGAAAACCACCCTCAATCCGACATCGAAGGGCAAGTGGAGGCGGAACGCTGAACGCGAACGTTTTGTAGATACTGTGTTGCGAGTCAAGTGGGGAGGGAGTGATAATTGGGATCAAAGGGGCGGTGATGCTTGAGGACGCCGAAGGCGAGGTGGAGCAATTTGCGCATCACCGCGGC
>JALGTT010000138.1 GCA_029821235.1 Candidatus Hebobacteria bacterium
GATGGAACTCCTGGGCCTGGAGCCCGGCCCCCGGGTCGGCGAAGTCCTCCGCTTCCTCCTGGACCGCCAGATCGAGGGAGAAATCACCACCAAAGAGGAAGCCATCGAAGCCGTGAAACGGGAGTTCGGTCTGTAGGGCGGGTATGTCGTACGCCTTTGGCGGACGCATGCCCGCCGCCTGAGCAGGGCAGAATACAATTCCGCCCCACCAAGTCGCGGCGCAGATTTTTCGATCTGCGGGTTGCCGGCTGTCTGCCTACGGCGAAGGGATCACCAACTCCAGACGGTAGACATGGGGCTTGTTCACGGCTCCGCCCAGGTCGGCAGCGTAGAGGAGGCTGCCATCGGACGACCACCAGAGGGCGTGGGGAGCGTAGGCCGCGTGATAGCGGGCGACCTCCCTGCCCGTGGCGACTTCCCACACTCGCACCGTGCGGTCCCAGGCTGCGGATGCGAGGAGCCGGCCATCGGGGGAGAAAAGCACGCTCCACACTCCGCCCTCATGTCCCTCCAGGCGGACGAGTTCCCGCCCCGTGTCCGTCTCCCACAGTCGCAGCGTGCGGTCTGAGGCTGCGGATGCGAGGAGCCGGCCATCGGGGGAGAAGGCTACGCTCCACCCTCCACCTTCCTTCAGGCGGGCGACCTCCCGCCCCGTGTCCGTCTCCCACAGTCGCAGCGTGCGGTCTAAGGCTGTGGATGCGAGGAGCCGGCCATTTGGGGAGAAAGCTACGTCTAAGACCCGACCCATGTATCTCTTCAGGCGGGTGACCTCTCGGCCCGTGTCCGTCTCCCACAGTCGTACGGTGGAATCATCTCCACCGGATGCGAGGAGCCGGCCGTCTGGGGAGAAAGCTACACTCCACACTCGACCCTCAAGTCCTTTTAGATGGGCGATTTCCTGCCCCGTAGTAGCTGCCCACAACCGCACCGTGCCACTCCACGAGGCGGATGCAAGGAGCCGGCCGTCTGGGGAGAAAACCACGCTCAACACCCCACCCGCGTATCTTTTCAGGCGGGCGACCTCTCGGCCCGTGTCCGTCTCCCACAGTCGTACGGTGGCATCATCTCCACCGGATGCGAGGAGCCGGCCGTCTGGGGAGAAAGCCACAGTCCTTGCCTCACCCTCATGTCCCTCCAGGAGGGCGATTTTTTGGTCCTCCACACGCCTGGTTGGCAGGCCAGTGGCCGCTCTACCAACCGGTCGGTGGATTAGTTCCCACAGGCGCACTGTGCGGTCATCGGATGCGGAGGCAAGAAGCTGGCCACCGGAGGAGAAAGCCACGCTCAACACCCAACCTTCATGTCCCTTCAGGAGGGCGAGCTCCCGGCCCTCCACGCGGCCGGCGGTCAAGCCAATGGCCGCTCCGCCGTCTGACCGGCGGACAAGCTCCCACAGGCGCACTGTGCGGTCATCGGATGCGGATGCGAGGAGCCGGCCGTCTGGGGAGAAAGCCACGCTCCACACCCCACCCTCATGTCCCTCCAGGAGGGCGAGCTCCCGGCCCGTAGCCGCTCCGCCATCTGGCCGGCGGACAAGCTCCCACAGTCGTACGGTGGCATCATCTCCACCGGATGCGAGGAGCCGGCCGTCTGGGGAGAAAGACACGCTTAATACCCAACGCTCGTGTCCCTCCAGGAGGGCGAGCTCCCGGCCTGTGGCAGTCTCCCACACTCGCACCGTGCGATCGTTGGATGCGGAGGCGAGGAGCCGGCCATTCGGGGAAAAAGCTACGCTATTTACCCGACTCTTATGTCCCACTAGGTGGACACACTCCCGGCCCTGCGCACGATCAGCGGGCAGGTCGGTGTCTGTCTCCCACAGCCGAACCGTGCGGTCAGATGCTGCGGAGGCAAGGAGATGGCCATCTGGGGAGAAAGCTACGCTCAACACTTCACCCTGATGTCTTTCTAGGCAAGCGACCTCCCGGCAACTCAAACGGCTGGCGAGCAGGCCGGTGGCCGCTCCGCCATACGGCCCTCCACCCGGCCGGCGGGCAGGCCGGCGGACAAGCTCCCACAGCCGAACCATGCGGTCGTGGGCACCGGAGGCGAGTAGCCGACCATCTGGGGAAAAAACCACGCTATTCACCCAACTCTCGTGTCCCTCCAGGCGGGCGACCTCCCGGCCCGTAGCCGCCTCCCACAGCCGCACCGTGCGGTCATCGGATGCGGAGGCGAGGAGCCGGCCATCGGGGGAGAAAGCCACGCTGTTCACCGAATCTTTGTGGCCGGCAAGGGTGCGGAGGAGAGATGGGTCTGCAGTCTGTGTCGGCGCGAGTTGGCGGAGGTGGATGAGAGCGCGCCGGCAAAGGAGACTTTCCGCGCGCTCTTGAATCTCCGATATGCCAAGATCCAGGGCGGTGTTGGCCAGGACCTGGAGAAAATGGGCGGGCCGGATATCATGGCGCCATCCCTGGAGGTGGTGGGCGCAGCGATCCAGCAACTGGTGGAGGGAGACGATGGCCCTGGTGTACTCATCGTCTTGGGGCAGTATGGAGCGAACGGCAAGGATGTCCTCCAGGATGGCGTAAACGCCGTCGGCCTTCGCTCGCCTCTCAAGGTAGGCGGGATCGTGCAGGGCAGCGGCGGCGTGCTCCCCTATCTCTGACAGCCAGTCCTCTCTCTGGTCGGGCGGAGTGAGAGTTTGGGCGAAGGCGCGTACCAGAGGATGGAGGCGGAGCCGCGCGCCGCCAAGATCGTCAACCAGAGACGCGTCTTTCATCTCGTCAATCGCCAGGGACAGTTCATCACCACGAGGATCATTCGGCTCACAATCGAGGCCCGCGGCTAACGCGGCGCGGGCGCGCGGAACCATCGCGTTCTCGCCGAACTCGGCGAGAACGCGCAGCACACTGAGGGCCGGACCGGCAGGATTCAAGTCCCGTACACTGTCTGCAAGTGCCTGGAATACGCCCACCTCGTGGGTCTTCAGACTCCGTCCCCACCGCCGCGACCATTCGTCCGCCACCTGGAGACGGTTCTTTTCCATCCGGTCGCGGTGCTGGCTGAGAGTGACGTGGGCCCGCTTCTCCAAGTATGTTCTTACCTGCCTGACCGCAAGCGCCAAGTCACCCAGCATGTCGCAAATGTCATTGGCGGCCGCGTGTTCGGGATGTTCGGGGGCCAGCGCGGCCTTGCGCCTCTCCCCCAGCAACAGCTCCAAGCTGGCCGCGCGTGGGAGGAAGGGAAGATCGTGAGAGGGGAACTGAGACTTGTCGTAGGCCTGGCTACGGGTGGTGAAGAGCTTCCGGCACGGCAGGGCAGAGAGGATGAAGTTGCCGAAGACCGGCTCATTGATGAGATCAGGGGGGCGGATGTTGTCCAGGATGAGGAGACTGTCCGGGTGCTGCTGAAGCCACCGGTACAGCCGTTCTGCAAGTGCCTCCTTGGCATCCAGAGTGGAGAGGTCCATCTGCTCATCCGACAGCTCCGCGAAATACGCACACTCGGCCATCCCCTCCAGCAATCCTGCGGCCGCGTTCACCCAGAAGATCCCGCCGGGGTAGTCTTCCCGGTGCTCAAAGGCATACTCCACCGCGAGCTGGGTCTTGCCAATCCCGCCCATCCCGGTCACGCCCGCGATGCCGATCGCTTTTCCCTGTTGGAGGAGTTGGTGCACCTTCGCCAGATCGTCCTCCCGGCCGACGAAGTTCACGTTCTTGGAGAAGGGGACGGCGAAGAGGGTGGAGGGGGTAATAGGCGAAGGTGCGAGCGGACTCGGTGGGGTGGGAGGGAACAACTGGAAGTAGTGAGCCAGGTGCTCGTCTTGCGAGATGGCCCAGCGCGAGGCCGCGACAAGTTCGTCGAGCAGCACCTGATAGCGGTCTGAATCAACACCCGATATCTGTCGCCATTTCGAGGTCAGAAGTCGCGCGCGGGCCTGTTGTTCGCCGAAGACCAATTGCTTTATCAGTTGCGGATGTGCATCCGCTTCCTCAAGCAATGC
This sequence comes from Candidatus Hebobacteria bacterium, assembly GCA_029821235.1. Classification (GTDB taxonomy): domain Bacteria; phylum Armatimonadota; class Hebobacteria; order Hebobacterales; family Hebobacteraceae; genus S016-27. The sequence continues at coordinate 3,947 of JALGTT010000138.1, forward strand.
CTGTTGGAGAGCAGTCCATTCTGGAGTCCATTCCGCGACTTGGTTCGCAGACTTCCGCAGAGCTTGCGCCATGTGCGCGGTCAGAGAAGCTCGTCTTTGCTGCTCGTCCGGAGACACATCATGGGCGCGACTGCGGCGGGCAATCCGGAGGCCAGCTTTGGCCGCTTGCCAGATGCCCTGAGCGAGAAGATTGAGGACTAGGGTCATTCCCGTCGAGGGGTTCATTGCCGCGCCTTTCGCGGAAGCGATTGTACCCGCTTGCCCTTTCAGGAGTCAATGGAAAGCAGGAAATGGCGATTGAGAATCCCTGCTACCAGCTTATGCTATCATGTCAACGCCATGTCCACGGTGCGCGTCATCACACTCGGGTGCAAGGTCAATCAATGTGACGGGGAGGCGATTGCGCGGGAGTTGGCCGCGCGGGGCCGCCGCGTGGTGGGGCGCGGCCCGGCCGACGCGTATGTGGTGAATACGTGCACCGTTACCGGCACCGCGGACGCGAAGGTCACGGGGTGCTATGTGGAGCGGGACCCGGACCGGCTGGCGGCGATCCCGGGGGTGGATGCCGTGATCCCAAACGCGCGGAAGGGGGAGGTGGCGGAGCGGGTGGAGGCGTTCCTGGGAGGGGAGTGTCGCCCTGCCGGGCAGACAGCAGGCAACGGGCGGCGGGGCATCAGAGAATGCCCCGCCCTACAGCAACGGGTGCGGGCGTTCGTAAAGGTGCAGGACGGGTGTGACCACCGGTGCGCGTATTGTATCGTGCCCGCGGTGAGGGGGGAGCCGAGGAGCAGAGCGCCGGAAGAGGTGCTCGGTGAGGTGGAGGCATTGGCCGGGGCGGGCACGCCTGAGGTGGTGTTGTGCGGAATCCGCCTGGGAGCCTATGGGCGGGATCTGGGCGACACTTCGCTCGCCGGCCTGTTGCGGGAGATGCGTGGGCTATCGCTGAG
>JALGTT010000139.1 GCA_029821235.1 Candidatus Hebobacteria bacterium
GCCTGGCGGCCGGAGGCGCGCGAACTGGACATCGCGTCGGAGGAGCCATTGGCGCCGGGGACGAAGTACCAGTTGGTGATAGGCGAGGAGGTTCGCTGTGCGGACGGGCGGCCCCTCACCCCGCGGCCGCTGCGAGACGCCCCGCGCAAGGCCGTCCGCTGCTGGGCCTTCGCCACCATGAAGGATGCCCCGCCCCCGTCCGACTAGGGGTCGTCCTGTCGCTCCCCCACGACCACCACGATGGCGGTGATATTGTCCCTCCCCCCCGCTTCGTTGGCCGCGGCGATGAGAGCCTGCACCGTTTCCTGGGGCTCGGAGTGGGACGCGGTGATGCGGGCGATCTCCTCGTCGGAGAGCATGTCCCACAGGCCGTCCGAGCAGAGCACGATGCGGTCGCCCGGCGCCGCCTCCACACAGGTATAGCCCGGGGTCATCGGCTCGGCGATGCCGAGGGAGGAAGTGAGATGGTTGCGCAAGGGGTGTGTCCGCGCCTGCTCGGGGGTGAGTTCCCCTTGCGCCACCAGGGTGGCGGCCACGGAGTGGTCGGTGGTGAGCACTCTCACCTGCTGGCCCCGCACCTGGTAGGCGCGGCTGTCGCCCAGGTTGGCGACATGCACCCGCTCGCCGTCCACCAGGGCGACCACCACCGTGCTCGCCATCCCCGCCCAGGAGGTGTTCTGCTCGCCCAGCGCGACCACGTGTTCGTTGGCTTCCTGCAATGCCTGGCACAAGGTGCTCTCGACCGCCTCTTCGCCGGCGGCCAGCATCTCCTTCAGCCGGTCCGCGGAGAGCAGTTCGTCCAGCGCCTCCACCGCCTTTTGGCTGGCCACCTCCCCCGCGGCCTGGCCGCCCATCCCGTCGCAGACCACGAACAACCCGCGCTCGCAGGCGCAGAGGAAGGCGTCCTCGTTGTTGGCCCGGTTCCGGCCGCGGTGGGTGCCGCCGGCCGCCCAGCCCTTGGTCTCCGCGGCTGGGACTGCTTCAGCGCCCATCAACTCTCGCTCCTGCTCCCTGCGACGGAACGGTCTTGCCAGTGGTCCGCCCGGCAGGCCTCGCACTCACGGACCTCCACGGCGCCGCCGCACTATTGATTCCACACTACGGCACGCGCGTCACCGTGGCTCCTCGGCCGCTCTGTGCATCTATGGGTCCTCAGCGCTCAGGCCGGCCCGCCCCGCTCCACCTCCTTCCGCGTCTGCTGAAGGATCTGCTCCGTGGTCCAGCCTTCATACTCGCTGTGGAGGCTGAACACGCCGTCGTAGCCCACCCCGCGCGCCAGCTCCAGCACCTGCCGCCAGTCCACCAGGCCCTCGTTCAGCGGCACGATGCGCTTGGTCCACTGCACCTCGCCGGCCTCCTCCGTGCGGAACCAGGCGTAGCTCTTCACCGCGATCAGCGACAGGTAGTCCTTCACCATGCTGAAGGCCATGGGCAGGTACTCGCCGTCCACCGACAGGTGTCCTGGGTCAATGTACGCGCCAATGCAGCCGGGGTCGAATCCCCTGACCAGGTGCATCACCCCCGCGCAGTTCGACCCGTAGTACTCGTCGGAGTGGGTGTGGACGGAGACGCGGACATGGTAGCGCGCGCAGAGGGCCTCGAATCCGGCGAGCGCCTTTCTGATCTCCTCCACGCGCGTCCAGTAGTCCTCCCCGCGGTACACCCAGTAGCCGAGTTTGATCTCCCGGCACCCGATCTCCGCACACGCAGCCATCAGCGGCTCCACCTCCGGAGCCGCGGGGTCGAGGAAGTCGAAGTTGGTGGTGACCAGCCCCACGGTCAGCCCCCGCGCCGCCCACTTCTTGGCGGCCGCGGGGAGCGCGGTCCTCACGTTCTCCGGGTTGATGGGATAACCCGGCCTCACCGCCAGATCGAACCCATCGAAGCCCATCCCCTGGATCTCGTCGGCCAGGCGGCCGGTGTCCAGGTCTTTCAGCAACTTCGTGAACATCACGAATTGCATATCTCAACTCCCCGCGGCGCGGGCGCAGCCAGGCGGAGTGGTTACTTCATCCTCGGCACCAGGTCCGCGTGGGCCTCGAAAAGATCGTCCACCATGGAGTAGATCTCGTCGATGGTCAGTTCGGCGGAGGCGTGGGAATCCAGCAGCGCGGCCTGGTAGATATGGTCCCGGCGCCTCTGGAAGAAACCCTCCACGGTCAGTTCGTGTACGTTCACCACATTGCGGATCAACGCCGCCAACTGGGGCGGCAGGTCGCCCACATGACAGGGCTGGATGCCGTTCCTGTCCACATAGCAGGGCACTTCCACACAGCATCCCTGGGGCAGGTTGGTGATGAGGCTGTTGTTGCGCACATTTCCGTACACCAGGCAGGGCTCCCCGGTCTCCACCGCGTGGAGGATATAGCCGCAGTACTCGTGGCTGCGCCACACCTCGATGGGCCGCTTGCTCATCATGTGCCGCTTCGTCCGCTTCCAGTGCTTGTCGGACTCCACGCACCGGCGGATGTACTCGTTGATGGGGATCTGGTAGCGCTCGATCAATTCGGGGTGCGCGTTCTTGATGAACCAGGGAACGTACTCGGAGAAGTGTTCGCTGGACTCGCTCACGAAGTACCCGAATCTCCGCATCACCTCGAAACGCACGGGGTCCTGCGCGAAGATATCCGGATCGGCCATCGCCCGGCGCAGCCGCGGGTAGGCGTCTTTTCCCCGGTATTCCAACTTGAGGTAGAAGTTCATGTGGTTGATGCCGGCCGCGCGGTAGACGAGTTGCTCATAGGGGATGCCCATGAACCGGGCCAGTTTGGCGGCGGTGCCCTGCACGCTGTGGCACAGCCCCACCGTCTGGATGTTGGTCGCCTGCAGCACGGCCCAGCACACCATCGCCATGGGATTCGCGTAGTTGATGAAGATCGCCCGCGGGCAGAGTTCCTCCATCTCCTTGGCGATGTTGACCATCACCGGCATGGTGCGCAGGGCGCGGAAGATGCCCCCGATGCCATTGGTGTCCGCGATGGTCTGCTTCAGCCCGTACTTCGCCGGAATCTCGAAGTCTATCTTGGTCGCCGGGAAGCCGCCCACCTGAATGGTGTTGATCACGTAGTCCGCGCCCTCGAGCGCGGGCTTCCGCCTCCTGTGGGCGGTGATCTTGGGCCTCGCCCCCACCGCCGCCGCCACCTTGTGGGCCATTCGCTCGGCCACCTGAAGCCGATCCGGGTCTATGTCCATCAGGGCGATATGGGGCTCCTGGAGCTCCGGCCACGACATGATGTCCCCCAGCAGATTCTGCGCAAACACTACGCTCCCCGCGCCGATCATTGCGATCTTAGGTTTGTTGGCCACTCGTTTCCTCCTCACTGCTCACAGCATTGCCCGGCTGCACCCTCGCGCCGCAAGGCGCGTCACTCCCGGACCAGAAGCCTGCTTCGGTGGCCCCTGGGGCTTCTCCTGCCCTGTGCTCGGAGAGGAGACCGGCCCTGTGCGGGGAATGGACGCACGGACGGGCGGGGGCGCTCCGCCCCTCCCGGGAGACGCACCCGAGACTGAGGAGGTACACGCAGGACGATGCGAGCACGCCCCTTTGTCGAATCCGACGCGGCCTCGCTGCTCGAGATCTGGAACGCCAATCTCCCCTTCGATCAGGTCTGCCTGGAGCGGCTGCGCCGTCTCACCCTCGGCGACCCCAACTACCAGCCGGAGGGGATGATCGTCGCCGAGGACGCCAGACAGATCCTCGGTTTCACCGCGGTGGTGGTGCGCCGGGAACCGGCCGGCGCCGACGGCGGCGGCAGCGAGCGCGAATTCCACCGCGCCTATATGAAGGTCTTCTTCACCATCCCGGGTGAGGCCGGAGAGACCGCGGCCGGGCTGTTGCTCGGGGAGGCCGAGCGATTTGCCCGCGCCGCGGGCAAGCGTCAGATGACGGTCACCGAGTACGGCGGCCCCTACCTGTATCCGGGACTGGATGTGCGCTACGAGCGACTGCGCGCGTTGCTGCAATCCCACGGATACCGCGATGTCCACACCGTCGAGGATGTCGCGGCCGACCTGACCGATCCCAGGCACGAGGAGAGGCTTCGCGCGACGCGGGAGAAGATGCCGAGCGACGCCTCCCTCTCCACCTGGGATCCGGAGATGCTGCCCCGGATGCGCCGGTTCGTGGAGGAGGGGAACATGCCGGTGTGGTTTCCGGTGGGGTGGGAGAGAGGGTACCAGTCGCCGGATGAGAACACGTTGATCCTGAGCCGGGGCGACGAGATCCTGGGGTGGGCGCGCTACTCGCCTGATACGCCCACCGCCTATTTCGGGCCCATTCTCGTGCTGCGCCGGGCGCGGGGAAACCATTTCGGCGCACTGCTGCTGCTGGAGTGCATGATCCGCGCCCGCGACCGAGGGGCGCGCGCGATGATCGCCGGATGGGCCAACACCGGATTCTATGTGCGGCTGGGCTGGGAGATCTCGCGGCGCTACGCCGTGCTGGAAAAGGAGTTGTGATGATGGCTGAGAGACTTGCGATTGACGGAGGCGAGCCGATTCGCACGCACCCGTTTCCCTCCCGGGGGCCGGGATTCGGGGATGCCGAGATCGAGCAGGTTACGGAGGTGATCCGCTCCGGACACCTGTCCCGCGTGGGCGGGCCGAAGACGGCCGCGGTGGAGGAGAAGTTCGCGCGCCTCCTGGGGGTGAAGCACGCGCTGGCCGTCACCTCCGGCACGGCCGCCATCCACACCGCCATCGGCACTATCAACCCGAATCCCGGCGACGAGATCATCACCACCCCGGTCACCGACATGGGCACGATCATCGGCATCATCTACCAGAATGCCATCCCCATCTTCGCAGACGTCGTGCCGGGCGGCTACCAGCTCGACCCGGAGTCCGTCCGCCGGAAGATCACCCCGCGCACCAAGGCGATCATCGTCGTTCACCTGTGGGGCATGGCCGCCGACATGGACGCCTTTCTCGAGATGGGCCGGGAGCACGGAATCGCCATCATCGAGGACTGCGCCCAGGCCTATCTCACCAGTTATCGGGGCCGGCTCGCGGGCACCATGGGGGATCTCGGCTGCTTCAGCATGCAGCAGTCCAAGCACCTCACCTGCGGCGACGGCGGGCTGTTGGTGACCAACCGCGACGACCTGGCAACCCGCGCTCGTCTCTTCGCCGACAAGGGCTGGGACCGCTCCAGCGGCGGCCGCGGCCACATCTTCCTCGGCCTGAACTACCGCATCTCCGAACTCCAGTCCGCGGTGGCGCTGGCGCAACTCGACAAGGTGGAGGGATTCGTCTCCCGCCGCCGCGCGCTGGGCGACCGGCTCACCGCCGCCATCTCCGGAATCCCCGGCCTCCACCCGCCCGCGGACAGCGCCTCCTCCGGCAACACCTACTGGTTCTATCCGGTGCGCATCGTGGAGAAGGAGTTCGGGATGTCCCGCGACCGGTTCGTGGAGGCGTTGACCGCGGAGGGAGTGCCCGCCTGGGCATCGTGGAGAAGGAGTTCGGGATGTCCCGCGACCGGTTCGTGGAGGCGTTGACCGCGGAGGGAGTGCCCGCCTGGGTCTGGCTCGATGGCAAGCCCATCTACGCCTATGACGCGCTGCGGGAGCAGCGCACCTTCGGAGACTCCCACCATCCCTTCGACTCGCCCTATGTCTCTCAGCGGGTGGAGTACCCGCCCGGCCTCTGCCCCAACGCGGAGCAGACCCTCCGAGAACTCGTCACCCTCACCGTCCACGAGTTCTACACCGAGCAGGATGTTGACGACATGGCGGCGGCCATCCGGAAGGTCGCG
>JALGTT010000140.1 GCA_029821235.1 Candidatus Hebobacteria bacterium
TCCAGCAGGTGGATGCCGGTGCCGAAGGCGAAATCCTCGTCCTTTCGCTTGGCCCGCAACATGCGGGCATAGAGGTATTCGAAGGGCCCGTGCTGGGCCGCCCAGGAGAGCGCCTGCCGGGTGCAGGGCGCCCAGCGGCGGTTGAACCCCACCATGTTGGGCGTGCCCGTGCGGCGGGAGATTTCGGCGAGTTCCCGCGCCTCCTGGAGGTTGCGTCCCGGCGGCTTCTCGAAGAGCACGGGCACCCCGAGTTCCATCACCGCGCCGGCGGCGATGCGGGTTCCCCCGACCTCGGTGACCACCCAACAGGCATCCGGCTTCTCTTTCTCGACCATCTCCGCGATGTCGGTGTAGACCCTGGTGAACCCGAACTGCCGGCAGAACTCCCTTGCCTTGTCCACGCTCTTGCGAACACACACCCCGGTCAACTCCACTTCGCCCGGGTGTTCCTTCGCATAGTGCGCCAGGGCCGGGCCGTGCACCGCGGTCGCCCATTCGCCCGCGCCGACGAAAGCTATCCTGAACATGCTGGTCTCCTTGTGCCCTCCAATTCTGTTTCGTTGCCGCCTTTCGCCGCCCTCCCATGCCCGGGGGTTCGTCGCGCGGGAGGCGGCGGGTGTGGTAACTGCGGTTCTGGTTGGAGCCAAACCCAGCACGAAGGCCCGGGGCTCGCGTCCGCGTTCGAGTGTTCGGCGCGGAGACCCCGGAGAGGCGGCTTTGGTGCGCCATGGCGGCCCGGCGACGAGCGAGGTGGCACGAGTCGGGCCGGCCGGGAGGGATGGAGAATGGCAGCACTGGTCGCGCCACAGTCAACAGCAGAGATCGGAGAGTACTACGAAGTACGGGACCTGCTATCGGGGGAGAGCATAGGGCGGATCAGCGCCCGTCGCCTGCAGGAGAATCACGCCCTGCGGATGGCGCTGGAGAAGAACGGCTTTCGCCTGGTGGCGGTGAGGAGGCGGGAGACGCAGGATAGCGTCTCCAGGTTGGCGGATGCCGCCTAGGTTGCGTCACAGCGGCCTCGGTGACCGGCGAAGGGGGATTGGGCAGAGCGGAGTGAGCTCTGCCCGCTGCTTTGCCTCCGCCAGAGGACGGCCGCGGGTGTCGGATCGGGGAGACAGGTGTAAGCGGCGGCAACATGGTATTGATATTGGTGGCGCCGAAATCACCTGGAGGCGGTGGAGGCGGAGCGGGGACCGGCTCCGGGGCGCCCCGTAACGTGGTGGGGAGAAGCGCGACAGTCAGGTGTGAGTGGACGCGCGTTTGCGGGTACCTATCATGGTGACGGGCGCGCGCCGCGCTGGGCGTGCGGCGCTGGGGAGCCTGAAGGGTAGGGGACAGGAGGAACGGATGCTGTACATACCCAGTGTGATCGAGCAGACTTCACGCGGTGAACGCTCCTGGGACCTTTTCTCCCGGCTGCTGCAGAGCCGGATCATCTTCATAGGCAGTGAGATCAACGACACCGTCGCCAGCCTGGTGATGGGGCAACTTCTCTATCTCCAGAGCGAGGACCGGGAGAAGCACATCGAGATGTACATCAACAGCGCGGGCGGCGAGGTGCCCGCCGGGCTGGCGATCTATGACACCATGCAACTCATCGGCCCCGAGATTCACACCTTCTGCGTGGGCAAGGCGTTCAGCATGGCGGCGATTCTGCTCGCCGGGGGGGCCGCCGGCCACCGGTTTGCACTCCCCAATGCCCGGGTGATGATCCATCAGCCCCTGGGCGGCACCTATGGGCCGGTGACCGATGTGGACATCTTCACGCGGGAAATGCTGCGCACCCGCGATCGGATCAACGAGATCATCTCCTATCACACCGGCAAGCCGGTGGAGGAGATCAAACGGGACACGGAACGCGACTACTGGCTCACCGCAAAGGAAGCGCAGGAGTACGGGCTGATAGACGAGGTGCTCGCCGTGCCGCCGGACAAGGCGCCCGGGTCCGCGAAGGAAGACAAGAAGAAGTGAGCCGTGGCTCGCCGGGAGGATAAGTGATGCGCACTCGCAGACCGGAGCCACAATGCTCCTTCTGTGGCAAGAGCCAGAGTGAGGTGGGAGGGCGGCTGATCGCCGGCGACGGCGTGTTCATCTGCGCCGAATGCACGGCCCTCTGCCATGAACTCCTCCAGGAGGAGACGCGCCCCTCCGCCGTGCCCCAGGCGGCCCCCTTCCGGGGAGAGATCCCCAGGCCGAAGGAACTCTACGAGGCCCTCAGCGAATACGTCATCGGCCAGGAGGGCGCCCGCCGCGTGCTCTCCGTGGCGGTGTACAACCACTACAAGCGCATCCAGATGCACGCGCAGGATGCTGACGACGACGGAGTGGAACTTCAGAAGAGCAACATCCTGCTCATCGGTCCCACCGGATGCGGCAAGACCCTCATCGCGCAGACGCTGGCGAAAATCCTGGACGTTCCCTTCTGCATCGCGGACGCCACCACGCTCACGGAGGCCGGGTATGTGGGGGAGGATGTGGAGAACATCCTCCTGAAACTCTACCAGGCGGCCGACGGGAACCTGGCGCGGGCGCAGCGGGGAATCGTCTACATTGACGAGATAGACAAGATCGCGCGCAAGAGCGAGAGCCGGTCCATCACCCGGGATGTGAGCGGGGAGGGGGTGCAGCAGGCACTCCTGAAGATCCTGGAGGGCACCATCGCCAACATCCCGCCCCAGGGCGGCCGCAAGCACCCTCAGCAAGAGTACATCCAGATGGACTCCACCGACGTTCTGTTCATCTGCGGGGGCAGTTTCGAGGGCCTGGAGGAGATCATCCGCAGCCGGGTGGGGGGCGACCGAGCGCTCAGCCTGAAGGCGGCGGGCCGGGGGCGGCAGGAGGCGTCCATGGGCGAGGTGCTGCGCCAGGTGCTGCCCGAGGACCTGCTCAAGTTCGGGTTCATCCCCGAGTTCATCGGGCGGCTCCCGATCATCGCCACTCTGGACGCCCTAGACAAGGAATCGCTGCTACGCATTCTGGTGGAGCCCAAGAACGCCCTGGTACAGCAATACCGGAAGTACCTGGAATGGGATGGGGTGGAACTCGAATTCAGTCAGGACGCGCTGGAGGAGATCGCGGAGCAGGCGATGAAACGAGGCACGGGGGCCCGCGCCCTGCGCACCATCATCGAGGAAGTGATGTTGGACATCATGTACGAGGTCCCGTCGCGGCGGGGCGCAGGGAAATGCCTGGTAACGGCAGAAGCGGTGAAACGACAGCAAGCGGCGAAGATCACGCCCGTGCCTTCGGTGGAAGCCGGGGCCGGCGATGACGAGGCCCAGCCCAGCGCGGAACCGGCGAAGAAGCGGCGCGCGGGCTAGCCCGACGCGCCGCGGGTGAGTGGGGAAGGAGATTCACTGTGGCAGAGGCGCCAAAGACCAAGGTATTGCTGCCTGACGAGACCGGGCCCAAGGGTGGCCCGATTCCGGAGGAGGCACCGGTTCTCCCCACCCGGGGAACCGTGATCTATCCCTACCTGGTCGTCCCCCTGTTCGTGGGCCGTCAGCGCTCCGTGCAGGGCCTGGAGACGGCGATGGAGGGGGACCACCGCATCGTGCTGGTGGCGCAACGCAACACAGAGGTGGACGAGCCCGGGCCGGACGACCTGTTCACGGTGGGCACTTTGGGCGAAGTGGTCCAGATGCTGCGCCTGCCCGACGGCACCATCAGGGTGATGATCGAGGGCTCCGAGCGGGTGAGGATCCAGAACTACCTCCACCTCGACCCGTTCATGAAGGCCAGCATCGAGGTGATGCAGGAAGTGGAGCAGCCCGGCATCGAGACCGAGGCGCTGGTCCGCACGGTCGTCGGGCAGTTCGAGAAACTCATCAACCTGGGTAGGAACCTTCCCTCGGAGGCGGTGGAGGCGGCGAAGCGGCTCAGCGATCCCGGCCGCGTAGCCGACCTGATCGCCTACTACACCCAGATCCCGCTGGACATGAAGCAGGAGATTCTGGAGACCCCCGGCCAGCGGGACCGGCTCGAGAAGCTCTCGGGCATCCTGCATCGGGAGATCGAGATCCTGGAGGTGGAGCGCCGGATCTCCTCCCGGGTGAAGAAGGAACTGGAGGAATCCCAGAAAGAGTTCTACCTGCGGGAGAAGATGAAGGCCATCCAGCAGGAGCTGGGTGAGCGCGACGAGCGGGCCACCGAGCTGGACGAGTTGCGCGAGCGCATCAAGGCCGCGAAGATGCCCGAGGAGGTGGAGGAGCGGGCCAACAAGGAACTGGAGCGGCTCCAGCACATGCCGCCCGCCTCCCCGGAGGTGGTGGTGGTGCGCACCTACCTGGACTGGCTGCTGGCCATGCCCTGGAGCGTGCGCAGCGAGGACAAACTCGACATCGTGGCGGCCGAGAAGATCCTCAACGAGGACCACTACGGCCTGAAGAAGATCAA
>JALGTT010000141.1 GCA_029821235.1 Candidatus Hebobacteria bacterium
TGCCCGCGCGCGCCCCCGTGGGATCAGTCTTCTCGATGGTGAAATCCAGCACGATGGGCTCCAGAGGTCAGTCGGCGGGGAGTATACGAGGGGCCGCGAAGGGTGTCAAGGCGAGCCATTGTAGCGCAGGTTCCCCAACCTGCGCCCGGCCCGCCAGGGCCGACCCCGCTCCCGGACACACCAATCCCCACCGCTGCCTGCCCGCGGCGCAGACGTGTCCGCCGGCCGTGTGGCGCAGATTTTCAATCTGCGGCCGTTACGCGCCTTCCCTCCCTGTCATTCCGAGCCCGAGTGCCGCAGGCGCTCGGCCGTGAGAACGCGAGGAATCCATTGGGCGACGCATGCGAAGCGCGTCGCCATAAAGACAAGCCGCCCCCCGGCCACAAAAAAGGCGGGGCATCCCTCGATGCCCCGCCTTCCATCCAACTCCCTACATCTTCAAGATCTTGTCCATCGCGTTCGACGTATTCTCCAACCTGGTCTCCGGTGCGAACGCGTAGCCGGGGATCATCTCGGCGATGAGGTAATCGTCGTAGCCCACCTCGCGCAGGGCCTTCATTACCTCCGGCCAGTTCACGTCTCCCTCCAGCAGGTCCACGAACCCGTCCAGGGTGCCAACGCTCTTGCGGAAGTCCTTCACGTGCACCTTCTTGATTCGCTTACCGAGGATGCGAATCCACTGCTCCGGCAGGCCCGTGAGGAGGATGTTGCCGACATCGAAGAACCAGCCGATATACTCGCTGCCGAAGGAGTCCACGAAGTCTCGCGCCTCCAGCGGGCTGAGGAAGAGTTTGTTCCACACGTTCTCGATGCCGATCGCCACCTTGTTCTTCTCGGCCACGGGCAGGACGGCCTTGATGGACTCCCGGACGCGCTCCACCGCGACGTCATACGGCACGATCTCCGCGTCGGGGTTGAAGAAGATCTCCACCGCGCCGGGGACGACCAGGATGCCCGTGGCGCCCAACTGCCCGGCCACCTCCAGGCAGCGGGTGACGATGTGCTGTCCCTTCTCCCGCTCGGCGGGGTCGCTGGCGGTGAGGGGATGGGCCCACAGATCGCCGCAGGTCACCGAGGCCGGCTCCAGACCGTTCGCGTCCAGGATCTTCTTGATCCCGGCCACGTCGGCCTCGCTCATGTCCAGGCTGAGCGGCCCCTCCGCGAAGAGACACACCTCGATCCCCTGATACCCCATCGCCTTCGCCTCTTTCGCAGCCTCGGCGAGATCCTTCTTCCCCTCCAGTCCACCCGGAAACGACCAGTAATTGATGCCTTTCTTCATTTGACGAGCCTCCTCGTGTTTGACGCTCCGTGTGCTCAGTCTCTTCTCCATTCGCCCCTCGCCGCCCTGCCGCGAGGTGACGGGAGAGCGCGCCCGTGTTACCATGAGGCGCCATGAGCGATACCGACACTAGCGCCGGGCTTACCGTGGGACAGACCGTTCCCCTTCACCTCGACTCCCTCGCTGTCGGCGGGGAGGCGGTGGGGCGGCACGAGGGGATGGCGGTGTTCGCCATGTGGGGCTGCCCCGGCGACGAGGTCGAGGTGGAGATCACCGAGGTGGCGGCGAGGTTCGCGCGCGGGGTGGTGAAGCGGGTGGTCTCGCCATCGCCGGACCGGGTGGAGCCCAAGTGCCCGCACTTCGGGGAGTGCGGGGGGTGCCAGTGGCAGCACATCTCCTATCCCGCCCAACTGCGCCACAAGGCCGCGCTGGTGCGGGAGGCGCTCACCCGCATCGGCCGCCTGCCCGAGGTGGAGGTGGTGGAAACGGTGGGGATGGAGCGGCCGTGGGGCTATCGGGGACGGACCGTGTATCGCGCGGCAGGGGAGGGCTTCGCCTTCGGGTTCACCCGCCACCACAGCCACGACGCGGTCGTCCCGGCCCAGTGCCCGATTCAGCATCCCCTCGCGGAGAGAGTGCGCGCCGCGCTGGCCGACATCCTGCCTCGGGTGGCCGGCGACCCGGCGGACCGCGCAGCCGTGTACAAACTCGAAGTCGGGGCGTCGTTCGCGGACGAGCGAGCGATGGCGCTGCTGGTGTGTGAGGGGCGGCCGGAGTTCGTCATCTCTGCGGCAAAGGAGTTGATGGCCGAAGTGCCGGAGGTGACCGGGGTGTGCGCGGCGCGGCAGCGGGGGCCGAACGCGAAGCGCCGCTCACCCGCAGAACTGGTGGCGGGCAATCCATACCTGACCGAGCAGTTGGGCGAGGGGAGATACCGCGTGTCGCCGGACTCCTTCTTCCAGGTCAACCCGCGGCAGGGGGCGCGGCTGGCCGCGCTGGTGGAAGAGTGGGCTGGGGTGAAGGAGACCGATGTGGTGGTGGACGCGTATTGTGGAGTGGGCGCGTTCCTCCTTCCCCTGGCGCGCCGGGCGAAGTCGGCGATAGGAATCGAGTCCGACGAATCGGCGATCGGCGACGCGCGCGCCAATGTCCGCGCCTGGCGGCGGCGGAATGTCAAACTCTACCGCGGCCGGGTGGAACACGTCCTGCCGCGCCTGGCCCACCGGGAAGTGCAGGCGGACATCGTGGTGCTCGACCCGCCGCGGAAGGGCTGTGGGGCCATCGTGTGCGAGGCCGCGGCGAAGTTGGGCCCGCGCCGCATCCTCCTCGTCTCATGCCACCCCGCCACCCTGGCGCGGGACCTGAGAACCCTCACCGACCACGGCTACGCCGTCCGCCGCCTCCAGCCGGTAGACATGTTCCCCCACACCTGGCACGTGGAAGCCGTCGCGCTCTGCGAGCGTCTGTAGCTTGCGTGGCGGGCAAAGGTCCCTAGGCCTAAAGGCCGGGATGTGGCTAGGTCTGCCTCGGGCAGACCGCCATGGCGGCCAGAGGCCTAGCCAGCGGTCCCTAGTGGGACCTAGCCATGTGCCCGCCCTACAGCAGGGGCGCGATGCGAGGCGGTGGGGCGGCGTAGACTGCTCCGCCCTACAAAGGCATGCCCCTGTAGGGCGGGCTTTCCCAAGCCCGCCTGTATTCGGGCCTCGCGGCGCTAAAGCGCAGGGGCCGCAGATTGCAAGTCTGCGCCACGACTGGAGGCGGCGGGCGTAGGCACCATACTTCGCCAAGGCTACGTATGGCAGGCGGCCCGCCCTACATAAAGAAGAGCGTAGCGAGCAACGTCAGAACGAAAGGGGGCGGGGCGCGGAGATCTCCCCCTACAGGCGCCCGTACTCCTCCACCGCTTCCACGAAGGCGACGATGTTTTCCCACGGGACCTCGGGCTCGATCACATGGGTGGGGGCGAGGAGCAGGCCTTCGGGACCGACGGTTTCGATGCGTTCCTTGACCACGCGGCGTACCTCGTCCGGGGTGCCGAAGGGAAGGGTGGTCTGGGTGCCGATGGTTCCCCAGAAGGCGAGCCGGTCACCGTACTCGCGTTTTATCTCCGCGGGGTCCATGCACTCCGGCTGCACGGGGTTGAGGATGTCCACGCCCACATCTATCAGGTCGGGGATGATGGGCTCCACATTGCCGTCGGTGTGGTAGAAGACGAGGATATCGGGCTTCACCCGTTTGGCGACCGAAATCACGTCGGCCACCCGCGGCTTGATCCACTGCCGCCAGCAGGCGGGGCTCATGATCATGCCCTGCTGCCAGCCCACATCATCGCCCAGCCGCAGCACATCCACCCCGGCCTGCGCCAGCCGTCTCGCGGACTCCACCAGCACGTGGTTGAGGGTGTCGAGGATGGCCACCGCCATCTCCGGGCTATCGTAGAAGTCCAACAGCAGTTGCTCCTGGCCGCGCATGTACCAGGCCTGCTCGTAGAGTTGGCAGGGCGGACCGGCGCAGACGGGATAGCCGGCGTCGTGCCAGGCCTCCACCTCCGCGGGGATGTGCTCCCAGCGATAGGGAGCGAGGACATCCGGCCACGGATAGGCCGCGATCTCGCGCGGGCTGACGGCATTCCGCAGCGGATGGAGGTGGCGCCAGAAGTGATAGAACCGGGCCGACCGATAGCCGATGCCCCATTCGTCTATCTCATCCGGTCGCTGGTCGAGGTCCAGGAAGTATGCGGTGAAATCGTGCTGCGCCCTGGTGGGCGCGATTCCCACGCCTCTGGTGTCGAGGCGGAAGTGCTCGGCCACGCTGACTCCCTCGCCCACCCGCCGCACGAACTCCTCCTGCTTGGGCTCGGTGAGGCTCAGCTCTTTGGGGATCCGATCCGGTCGCTGGCGGCGGAGCGCGGTGAGGACGCGTTCGCGGGGAGACATGCTCATCGGCTGCCGGGGCCCGCGCGCCCTACTTGGCGCTCCCGCCCCTCCGCCTCCTTCCCTTGAATTGCGGCAGGTACTTCGCGTGGGCGGCGAGCAGTTCGTCGAGCATCGCCCTCGCTCCCTCGAAGTTGTTTACCAGGGGATCCGTAGTCGCCGGTGACCGCCGCCTCCACGATCAGTTCCTGGTTGGACACGTGCCGGTCGAGCACGGAGCGGACGGCCTCCGGCAGCGGGCCGGAGGCGATGGGGTGCACCCCCGCGGCATCCGCGATCGCGGGCGTCTCCACCACCACGTCCAGCGGCAGGTTCTCGACCTGCCCGTGGTTGGGCAGATTGGCCATGAACCGATACGGGCGGTTGGTCTCCATCGCCATGATGATGGGGACGATGGGCTCGTCCCCCAGCGACAACTCCGGCAGCCCCTTTCCCTTCACCATGTCCAGCCAGCGCTTCCGCCTCTGCTTCATGGCGGCAAAACGGTCCTTGACCGTAACCATCTGGTCGAGGAATCCGTAGCGCTCCCCATAGCCGGACTCCGGGGTGAGAAAGTGGGGGAAGAACTCCGACAGGTGGCGTCCATTCCAGATGGGCATGTAGCCGAAAACCTCGAACAGGAGAGGGGCCACGATGTCCTTCCGCGGGTATCCCTCCTTGCGCCACTTGCGCCTGATCATCTCCAGGCCGTCGCGCCCCTTGATGCCCAGTTCCAGCACCCACACACAGTGGTTGATGCCGGCCACCGTGAAGGTCAGATCCTCGTCGCGCACCTTGAACTCTTTCTTCACCCAATTGAGGAACCCGTAGACCTCGTGGCACAGCCCCACACAGCGGATGCTCGTCTCCCGCCACACGGAGCGGGTGAGGGTGGTCATGGGGTTGGTGACGTTCAGCAGCCACGCCTCCGGGCACAGTTCCTCCATGTCCCGCGCGATGTCCACCATCACCGGGATGTTGCGCAGCGCGCGGCTCATCCCGCCGGGCCCCACGGTGTCGGCGATGGTCTGGCGGCAGCCGTACTTGTCCGGAATCTCCATGTCCAGCCGCCACGCCTCCAGCCCGCCGGTGGAGATCGCCAGCACCACGTAGTCGGCCCCCTTCAGTGCCGTCCGCCGGTCGTGCTCCACCTCCACCGCGATGGAGGCGCCCACCTTCTCCTTCAGCAGTTGCGCGATTCGGAGGTTGTTCCTCGCCGCCTGCCGGCTGATATCATGCAGGACCAGGGTGCTGTCCTTGAGTTCGGGGGTGACGATGAAATCCCGAATGATCTGCGGGCCCCAGTTGAAGCTCCCGCCGCCGATGAAGACAATTCTGCGCTTCGCCATTACCTGTTCACCTCTGTGCCCGTGGGGGCGGATTCGGGCGCGGGCTTCGCCGCGGCGGTGCGGAGTCCTCTCCACATTGTCGCCGGTTGTCCCTGGGAAGAGTAATCTGCTAGAATCCGGCCGGGGAAGGTGGCACACTTCGGGGGAATGAGAGGGCTATCCGCTTGTGAAACGCAACGGCAGGAAAATCGGGTTGGCGTTGTTCTGCATCGGCATCACCGCGCTGGTGGTGGTATTCGTGCTGGCGGCGGTCGCCTTCGCGCGGGTGCCCGCACAGATCGAGGATCCCGACCTGGTCGCCCAGCGGGGTGTGGCCGGCATTCTCGCGGCCGCGGCGGTGAAGGCGCTCTTTCTGCTGGTGATGACCTACGCGGCCTCCCTGGTGGCCTCGAAGGGAATCGAACTCAGCCACGCCGGCCGTGACGAAGGTGGGCGATGAGCAAGTTGCTGGT
>JALGTT010000142.1:0-3144 GCA_029821235.1 Candidatus Hebobacteria bacterium
GCCACCAGGCTGTGGAAGCCCGAGATCGCCCCACAGGCGATCACCACGAACAACATGGGCCACAGGTTCCCGTGGGCGGTTGAGAAGGCGACATAGGCGGGGGAATGTACCTGCGGGTGGGTGAGCGCCAGGCCCAGATAGCCGGCGGCCATGCCGAACACCAGCAAGAAGGCGGAGAGGTAGTCGCGAGGCTGGAGCAGCACCGTGACCGGGGCGATGGAGGCGCAGTAGCAGTACCCGGCGAGCACCAGCATCCACACCGTCTGGTTGACCTGCGTCCCCCACGGAAGCGCGACCGGCAGGTAGTAGCCGATCACCATCAGCCCGGCGACCAGCCCCAGCCCCACCCCCGTCGCCAGCCAGGTCGGCATCCGCCACCGATAGAGCATCAGCCCGGCGAGAATGGCCACGGGAATCAGCCCCAGGGCCGGGATCACCATCTGGGGCTTCATGACCAGGGTCTGGGCCGAGACCGCCAGAAACACCGCCACCACCAGCACCAGGGCGACCCAGACGAAGGAGCCGAAGGCGATCCGCACGCGATGCCCGAGGTGGGCCTCCGCGATGTCGGCGATGGAATGCCCGTCGGCGCGCAAGGAGGCCATCAGCGCGGAGAAATCGTGCACCGCCCCCAGAAAGATGGCGCCGAACACCAGCCACAAGAGGGAGGGAAGCCACCCCCATACCGCGCAGGCCAGCACCGGGCCCACAATCGGGCCGGCCCCGGAGATGCTGGCGAAGTGGTGCCCGAAGAGGACCACCCAGTTGCGGGCCGGCACATAGTCCACCCCATCCCCGCGCGCAACCGCGGGGGTGGCGCGGTCGGGGTTGACGCTCCAGAGACGGGCCATGAATCGGCCGTAGATACGATAGCCGAGGTAGAGGGCCGCGCACGCGATCGCCGCCAGGGTGAGCGAGTTCATGGGTCTGTTACCCGCTTTCCGCCACCTTCGCCGCCATTGCCTGATAGCCGAGGTGGATCATCAAGTAGTCCACCAGCACCACCGCCATGAATGCCTCCGCCACCGGCCACACCCGCGGCACGATGGTGGGGTCCCGCCTGGTGACCGCACTCAGCACCTTGTTCTCGAGGGACACCTTGTCAATGGTATGCTGCTCCCTGGCGATGGTGGGAGTGGGTTTCACGGTGAGCCGGGCGACGATGGGCTGCCCGGTGGCCAGCCCGCCGGTGATCCCGCCGGCGTTGTTGGACTCGAATTTCACCACCCCGTCCTCGACCGCCATCTGGTCGTTGAACCGGGAGCCGGTGGCGTCCTTGGCGGCGACGCCGCCCCCCACCTCCACCGCCTTCACCGCGCCGATGCTCATCATGCGGCCGAGTTCACCGTCGAGTTTCTTCATCACCGGCTCGCCGAGCCCGGCCGGCACGCCGGTGGCGATCACCTCCACCACGCCGCCGGAGGAATCGCCGCTCTCGCTGATCTCGACGATCTTGCGGTACATGGCTTCGGCCGCCTCCAGGTCCGGGCAGTTCAACTTCGGGTGAACGCCGTACTCCTTCTTCACCGCCTCCTCGTCAATGGGCGGCCACTTCAGGTCGGGGACCTCGCGCTCGAACTCCGCCAGCACCGCCATCTTCTCCAGGAAGCGCATCTCCGGCCGCAGGCGGCCGGCGGCGAAGACCGCCTGGTAGACGGGGTCGTGATTCCGGCGCACCTCTTTGTAGGCCGCCGTCTTCTGCTTGATGACATCGTGGGGCACATCCGGGCACCGCACCCCCGCCGCCTCCTTCACGTAGGCCGCGACCTCGATGCCGTGGTCCCGCAGGATGCGCTTCGCCACCACACCCGCGGCGACGATGGTGGAGGTGTAGCGGCCGGAGAAGATGCCCGCGCCGATGGCGTCGTCCCAACTGCCGTACTTCTGGTAGGAGGCATAACTGGCATGCCCGGGCCGCGGCGTGCGGTTGGTGACCTGGTACTGCTCGATGTGCTCGAAGTGCCGGTCCAGGTTCGGGAGCAGAATCACCAGAGGCGTACCGTTCGTGTAGCCCTTGTTCTTGAACCCGGGCATGGTGTCGGCCGCGTTCACCCCGCTGTAGATGACCGGGATGTCGGGCTCCCGCCGCGGTGAGGTAAGTTCCCCCTGGCCGGGCTTCCGCGTGAGCAGATCGCGGTAGATTTCCTCTTCCGTGAAGATCATCCCGGGCGGAACGCCCTGCAGATGCACCGTCAACCCCTCCTGATAGGAGCCGCCCGCCACCGTCAGTTTGAAGAGTGTGCCCAAGTCGCAGCCGATCATCAATCACTTCCTCCCTCAGTGTTCAGTGCTGATTCTCATCCACGTCCAGATGGGCGCCGATGCCCCTCATGCAGTCGCTGAACTCCGGGAACGTGACCGCGGCGGCCTCCGCCTCCCGCACCACGGTCTCACCCGGTATCGCGCACCCGGCCACCGCCAGCGCCATGGCGATGCGATGGTCCCGGTGGGAGTCCACCTCCGCTCCCTGCAACGCGCTCTCCCGCACCACCAGGCCGTCCTCCAGTTCCTCCACCTGCGCGCCTAGTTTCCGCAATTCCGCGGCCATGGCGGAGATGCGGTCCGTCTCCTTGATGCGCGCCTGGGGTACGTTGACCAGCCGCGTCGCGCCCTGCGCGAAACAACCCAGCACGGCCAGCATGGGCAACGCGTCCGGCGTGGCGTTCAAGTCCAGTTCGCATCCCTTCAATTCCTTTGCCCTGACGCGGATGGAGTCCTCCCCGACCTCGATCTCCGCCCCCATCGCGCGCAGGTACTCCACCACCGCCTTGTCCCCTTGGGTGTCGTCCATGTCCAGGCCGCGCAGCACCACCTCGTTCCCCTCCAGCGCCCCGGCCGCCAGGAAGAAGGTGGCAGACGACCAATCCGCAGGAATCGCCCTGTTCACCGGGCGGTATCGCTGTCCGCCGGGGACGCGGAACTCCCGCAGCCCCTCCTGGCTGAACTCGATGCCCTGGCGGCGCAGCCAGTCGAGAGTCATCTCCAGGTAGGGCGCTTCGTGCAGGTTCGAGATACGAATGACCGAATCGCCGTCGGCGAGCGGCGCGGCGATGAGCAGCGCGGTGGGATGCTGGCTGGTGAGACCCTCGACGGTGGTTTCCCCTCCGGTCAGCCGCCCCTCCACCACGAACGGGGCGGTGTCGG
>JALGTT010000142.1:3156-7519 GCA_029821235.1 Candidatus Hebobacteria bacterium
GCGCCGAGGTCGTTGAGGGAACGCGCCAGCGGCCCGGCGGGCCTCCGGCGGATCTGCTCGTCGCCGGTGAGCACCGCGATGCCCTCCCGCAGCAGCGCGCAGGCCGCCATCGCGGTGTGGAGGGTGACGCCGGAGTTGCGCACATCCACCACGTTCTCCGGGACCTTCACCTCTCCGCCCGTGCCGCGTACCCGCCACTCACCCTCGCCGGTCTCGATCTCCGCCCCCAGAGCGCGGTAGGCGCTCACCGCCGCCCAGGTGTCGTTGGATGCCAACGGACGACGAATCACGCTGTCGCCCTGGGCCAGGCTGGCGATGGCCACCGCCCTGATGGTGTGGGACTTGGAGCCGGGAATGCGGACCTCTCCCTGCAGGCGCGACCGACGACAAACGAATCTCATCGCCCGCCTCCCTTCTGGGCGGCCCGGCCGCCGTTGTCCGGGGAGGTCTCGGCCGGCCGCCGCGCCCCTCGTCGCACGGTCCACACCCAGCAGGGCGCGTTGCGGGCCACGTAGTCCGCGGTGGTGCTGAACACCTGGTCCTCCCTTCTGCCCGGCCGGTCGGGGTGAACGCTGATGAGAATCAGGTCGATATCCCGTTCCTCCGCGTACTCGACCAGGGCGGGGCCGGGGCTGCGCACCTGCAGGATGACGGTCTCGATCTGGGTGTCGTATACCGTATCGGCGATGTGTCTCGCCACCTCCAGCACCGCCTCCGCCTCTTCGATCTGCTCGGGGAGTTCCGCATCCACGGGGAGCGTGCGCGGGACCTCGATCGCATACACGGCGACGATGTGGGCGACGTACAGAGCATTGAGATCACAGGCGATGCGGGCCATCTCCTCTGCGTACTCCCGCGAGTGCACGGGGATCATGATCCGCTTGATCTCCTGGGTCATCTCCTTACGGCGTGGGGCCAATTCGGTGGTCACCAGCGGTGGCACCTCGGCCACCACCGCGGGCTCCAGCAGCGCCAGCCCCTGGCGTCGACGATACCACACGTAGAACAACATCCCGCACACCAGCCACAGGATGCCGATGTATCGCCCGAAGACATGCTCCGGGCTGAGGGTGGTCCACAGCCAGATGGCCGCGCAGCACAGGAAGCCCAGGGTGCAGGTAACCGAGATGGGCTTGCCCTTGATGTGGATGGTGGGCCAGGCGCGGAAGGGCCGCGGGGTATTCGGCTCCTTGATGCGGAGCAGCCAGACCGAGAGGTGGGCCAGGGAGAACGCGAACATGGAGATGAAGACGTACAGTTCGCCGAGTTTGAGCAGCAGGTTCTGCGTCCTCATGCTGACCGCGATCACGCCTATCGCCACCCCGGCCACCAGGAGAATGGCGACGGCCGGGGTCTGGAACCGCTTCGAGACATGCCCCAGCGGGGAGAAGATCTGCTTGTGGTGGGCCATGTTGTAGAGAATCCGGGACCCCGCCAGGATTCCCGCGTTGGCCGCGATCACCAGAATGGTGAAGGCGAGGATGGCCACCCACGGCAGCATCAACGCGGAGACCGAAAGTTGTCCGCTGAGGACGCTGGTATGGACCTCGACGGCCGGCAACTTGGAGGCGATGCCGGCCACCGGATCGTTGCCCCACACTGTCACCAACTCCTTGGGGGGCATGGCGCACAGCGCCACCACCGGCAGCGCGGTGAACATGAAGAGGACGGTGATGACGGCCCACCCCATGGCGCGGGGAAGGGTGCGGGTGGGGGTCTTGGTCTCCTCGGCCATCTGGGCCGCCGAATCCAGCCCCACATACGCCACCATCGCTACGCCGACCGCAAAGATTATCTGCTTGCTGTCCGGCCAGTACTCCGGCCCCATCAGCCGGTAGCCGACCAGGTCCCGCCAGCCGCCCAGGATGAGTTGTATCCCCAGCATCACCAGCAGGAGTTGGGTGCCCAGGTCAATCACCGCGAAGAAGATGTTGAGGCGGGCGGTCTCCTTCACGCCGCGGATGTTCAGCAGCATGAGCAGGCCCACCAGCGCCATGCCGCCCGCCGCCGCCGTCGCCGGACTCTTGAATGCCGGCCAGAAATGGGCGAGATAGAAGATGGCGGTCACCGCGGAGATGGCGGTGGTGACGACGTTGTTGAGCACCAGCGCCCAGCCGGCGACGAAGCTGACCATATCGTTGAAGGCGCGCCGCGCGAAGGACACCGCCCCTCCCGCGGTGGGGGTCATCGCCACCCCCTCCGCGTAGGTCATGGCGGTGAAAATGAAGATGATGCCGGCCAGTGCGAGGGCAATGGGGGTGGCGCCGAGTGCGTAGGCGGCCACGATCCCGAGCGCGTAGTAGATGGAGGACCCGACGTTCCCGTAGCCGATGGCGTACACGCCGGCGACGCCCAGCGCCCGACGCAGACGGCCCACCGTGTCCCGCGGCGCCCTCTCCACCACCCGGTGCTGTCTGATGACGCGAACTTGCTGCGTGCTGTCAGGTTCTGTCGTCACGCCATCCGGCCTTTCAACATAATCCCATACCGCCCGCGTCGCCGCGGTCCGCCCGATCCGGGCGCTTCTCTTCTGTCACGCGCGCTGCTCATTCCCTGCCACCGGCCGTCCCGCGCGCACGCTGGTCCAAGAGCCGGGAGGGCCAGCCAATCGCGCAGTGTGAGCCGTCTGGGGATCGAACCCAGGACACCCGGATTAAAAGTCCGGTGCTCTGCCAACTGAGCTAACGGCTCCGCGGATGAATGTACCAACTTCCCCTCGAATGTGTCAAACCAGGGCAGAGCAAACGGGAGGACGGGCTCTACAGGAGGCCGAAGGCCCTCCCGACGAACACCGCCATCTGATCCCGCGTCACCGCCTGGGAGGGGCGGTAGGTGCCGTCATCGTATCCGCTGCTCACCCCTTCGGCTGCGATGTACTCCACGTACAGGTAGGCCCAGTGGGTGTCCGGAACATCGGAGAAAGTCGGGGAGGCGGGCGGCGTGTATCCGGCCAGACCCTCGTCTCCGGTGGGGTCGGCCATGGCGCGGGCGATGAACACCGCCATCTGATCCCGGGTCACCGCCTGCGCGGGGCGATAGGTGCCGTCATCGTATCCCCCCACGATGTTGTTGTCCGCCGCACATTCCACATACTTGAACGCCCAATAATCCGTGGGCACGTCCGAGAAGGTGGCGGTGGACGGCCCCGGCGGCACGTTCTCATCCCCTCCCAGCAGGGCGCGGGAGACATACACCGCCATCTGATCCCGGGTCACCGCCTGCCAGGGGCGGTAGGTGCCGTCAGGATACCCGCCCACGATCCCTGCATCCGCGCAGGCCTCCACGTAGTCGAAGGCCCAGTGGGAGGGGGAGACATCCGAGAACCGGTAGGAGGTGACATACAGGTCGTACTTGGTTTGCAGGCCGATCATGTCCGCGTAGTAGTGCAGCACGCGAACGTAGTAGGTCCCGGTGGCCGGGCACTGCCAGATGATGCGAGAGGCGAACGGTTCGGACCCGCCGTCATCGTCGAACATGATCAGAGTTGTGCCGTTCCTGTCATAGAGGGCGAGCGCGGTGTCGCACAACACGTGGAGATTCCGCGTCTCCATGAAGTAGTTCTTCCCGGCCTCTGCGTCGAAGCGCGCCCAATCCACGTCACCATAGCGATGGAACCAGTGGTCGGTCTGCGCGGTCCCCAATGTGACCACGGACGACTCTCCGGCCGTCTCGTCGGGCTCGTAGGCATCCGGCAGCATGTCGTCGCACGGCGGGTCGGCGGCGATGAACTCGTCCCACCCGGTGTCGGAGGCGAAACTCAGCATCGCGTAACTCAGATCATACTCCCCGAGGTAGGGATAGTAGATGGAAAGCCCGTGCGAATCCCGAACCTGAGAGCCGGCCAGGCCCGAGGCCACCACCGCGGCCGAGAGGGAGGAATCCAGCGACGAGGCGGCGGCCGTCACCCCGCTGTCCGACACGTTGTCGCGGAGCAACTGGGCCAGGTGGCCCAGGTCCAGGTAGTCCGGGTCGGCATAGGGCTGGGCCCCACTGGAGTAGGTGCGGATCTCCTGGCAACAGGAGTCCATCGCGTTCGTCAACGCCGTGCTCAGGTCGTCGCAGGCGGCCGCCACCGCGCCCACGGCGGAGAGGTCTACGGCCGAGAGGGTGACATACGAATATCCCTGTGAGCCGCCGTTGTAGGAGTCCACGTAGGTGTCCACGAGCAGCGAGCAGAGCTCCGCGGGGGACATGGCGGGCGAGGCGGCGAGCCCGGTGAGCAGGTCATGATAGGGAAAGCCGTCCCAGGGGATAGTTTCCTCCGAGGCGACGTAATAGTCGGCATAGTCCCGTATCGCGTAGGCCACCTCCAGCATCTGCATCAGGCACGCGTCCGCCGCCACGATGTCCAACTTCTTGCCCA
>JALGTT010000143.1 GCA_029821235.1 Candidatus Hebobacteria bacterium
CGGTTGTTCAACATCGTCGGCCCCGACCGCGCGTATTTCGGCGAGAAGGACTACCAGCAGTTGAAGATCATCGAGCGGATGGTGACTGACCTCAAGTTCCCGCTCACCATCGTTCCCATGCCCATCGTGCGGGAGCCGGACGGCCTGGCGATGAGTTCCCGCAATGCCTATCTCTCGCCCGAGGAACGCGAGGCGGCCGCCGTGCTCAATCGCGCTCTGCGCGCGGGGGAGAATGCGTTCGCGGCGGGCGAGCGGGAGGCGGACGTCATCATAGCGGCCGCCCGCCGGGTGATCGAGGCCGAGCCCGGGGTTCGCCGCCTTGGTGGGGAAGGCGCGGCTGATAGACAACGTGATCATCGGGCGCGGGTGACCCGTGCTGCGGGGAACATGTTTCAATCGTGCCGAGGAGTCATTGCGCGCCGTTGACGCAGGCAATGATCGCCAGTACCATTGGGAGAGGCGCCGGGCCGGCGCAGGGAGGCAGAGATGACGCTGCAATATGGTGTTGTGCTTGAGGACGGCGAGGACGGATGGATTGTCGCGCGCGTGCCTGCTCTGCCTGGAGTCGTGACGCAAGGGAAAACCGCGGCAGAGGCGCTGGCGAACGCGCGCGAGGCGATTGAACTTACCATTGAAGACATGCGCGCCCGCGGGGAAACGATCCCGCCGCCAGATGTCGCTGCTGAGATGGTGGAGATCACCGCTTGATGGCGCGTCTGCCGGTGGTCTCAGGGCGTGAGTTGGTCAACGCCCTGCGCCGTCTTGGATATGAGGTTGCTCGCACCAAAGGGAGTCATGTCCGACTCGTGTGCCCCGGCCGGCCAAGTCTCACGGTTCCTCTTCATGACGAACTGGACCGCGGTACGCTGTCGGCCATCTTGAGGCAGGCCGGCATTTCCGCGGAGCGACTGAGGGAGTTGTTGGCGAGATAACTGACGGGTTGCAGTTGTCCCCCTTTGGCCGCGATGCCAGGAGAGATGAGTGAATGAGATGAGCGTTCCACTGGATGCGACGACCGAGATTGTCGATCAAATCGTCCGCCTCAAGGCAGAGCGCAAGGCGGTCATCCTCGCCCACAACTACCAGTTGGGCGAGGTGCAGGACATCGCGGATTTCGTGGGGGATTCGCTGGAACTGAGTCAGCAGGCGACCGAGGTGGACGCGGAGGTCATCGTCTTCTGCGGCGTGGTGTTCATGGCCGAGACCGCCAAACTGCTCAACCCGGAGCGCACCGTCCTCATCCCCGACCCGCGGGCGGGCTGTCCGATGTGCGACATGGCCCCCGTGGAGGAGGTCAGGAAACGGAAGGCCGAACTTCCGGGCGTGCCGGTGGTGGCCTATGTCAACACCACCGCCGCGGTGAAGGCGGAGGTGGACGTGTGCTGCACCTCCGCAAATGCCATCAAGGTGGTCAACAGCCTGCCGGACGACCGGATCCTCTTCCTGCCGGACCGCAACCTCGGGCACTGGGTGCAGCGCCACACCGACAAGGAGATCATCCTCTGGGACGGCTACTGCCCCACCCACCAGCGGATCCTGGCGAAGCAGATACAAGCGCTCAAGCAGGAGCACCCGCAGGCGGTCTTGATGGTGCACCCCGAGTGCACGCCCGACGTGATCGAACTCGCGGACGAGGTGCTCAGCACCGGGCAGATGGTGCGATGGGCGCGGAAGACCGATGCCGAGGAGATCATCGTCGGCACCGAGGTGGGGATGATTCACCGGCTGCAAAAGGAGAACCCGGGCAAACGGTTTCTGCCCATCAGCAAGCTCACCACCTGCCCCAACATGAAGCGCATCACCCTGGAGAAGGTGTTGTGGGCGCTGGAGGACATGCAGCATCCGGTGGAGGTGCCGGACGAGATCGCCGCCCGCGGCCGCCGCGCCATCGAGCGGATGTTGGAGATCGTGTGATGGACCACCGCCTGCCGTCGGAGGTGGTGGAGGAGATCGTCTCGCGCGCGCTGGCCGAGGACGTGGGCGCGGGTGACATCACCACCGAAGCGACGGTGCCGGCAGATGTGCGCGCCCGCGGGGAAATCATCGCCAAGCAGGAGGCGGTGGTCGCCGGCCTGCCGCTGGTGGAGGCGGTGTTCCGTAATGTGGATTCCGGGATTGTCGTTGAACCCGCGGTGCAGGACGGCGGCCGCGTCGCTCCAGGGGAGGTAGTGGCGCGCGTCGAGGGCAGGGCGCGTGGCATTCTCACCGGCGAGCGCACCGCCCTCAACTTCCTCCAGCACATGTCCGGGGTGGCCACCCTGGCGGCGCGCTATGTGAAGGCGGTGAAGGGCACGAAGGCGCGCATCCTCGACACGCGGAAGACCATCCCCGGCCTGCGCGCACTGGACAAGTACGCAGTGCGGATGGGAGGCGCGCACAACCATCGCATGGGGCTGTTCGACGCGGTTCTGATCAAGGACAACCACATCCGCGCCGCGGGCGCGGTGGCCACGGCGGTGGAGAGAGCCCGCGCGGCCGCGCCGGAGGGGGCGGTGGTCGAGGTCGAAACCCAGAGCATGGCACAGGTCGAGGAGGCCGTCGGCGCCGGCGCGGACGTGATCATGCTCGACAACATGAGCCCGGAAGAAGTGAAACGGGCGGTGGAACTGATCGCCGGGCGCGCGAAGACCGAGGTCTCCGGAGGGGTGACCCTGGAGACGGTTCGGAGCTACGCGGAGTGCGGTGTGGACTATATCTCGGTGGGAGAGATTACGCACTCGGCGCGGGCGGCGGATTTTTCCCTGGAGTTTCTGGAGGAGTAGTTTGACGGAGGGCCTGTCCCAGGAGGAACTGCTGGCAGAACTGCGGACGGCGCGGTTCGGGCGGTCCGCGCGGGTGGTGGAGGAAACGGCCTCCACCATTGACCTTGCCTGGGAATGGCTGGACGAGGGGACACCGGAGGGGGCGGTGGTGATCGCCGGCCGCCAGACCGCGGGGAGAGGCCGGCTGGGCCGCGCGTGGGCCTCGCCGCCGGGCGGGTTGTGGATGTCGGTGATCGCGAGGCCCGGGATGAGCAGCGCGGCCGCGGGCAGGCTGGGCATCGGCCTGGCAGTGGCGGCCGCGGAGGGCATGCGGGAGGCGACCGGAGCGGCGGCAAAGGTGAAGTGGCCCAACGACCTCGTCGTCGCGGGGCGAAAACTGGGTGGAATACTGGTGGAGACCCGGCTGGAAGGTGACACCATCGCGGCCGCAGTGCTCAGCCTGGGTCTGAATGTCAACGTGTCCCCGTCCGCCCTTCCCGAGGAGGTGCGGGACACGGCCGTTTCCGTCTCCGAGATGACCGGGCGGGCGCATCACCTGGCCCCCATCGCGGCACGGATACTGGAGCGCCTGGAGTGCCTGTGGCCGGAGGTGACGGCACTCGGGACAGACCTTGTCCGACGCTGGGAGAAGCTCGACGAGTTTCACGGGCTGGAGGTGGAGGTCGCGACGGGGGACGGCCTGGTGAGAGGCCTGGATGCGGGTCTCGGGCTGGGGGGCGAATTGATCGTCACGACAGAGGGAGGGGAGAGGTCAGTGGCGGCAGGAGAGGTGCGCTCGGTGAGGAGCGCGGAGCGATGCGCGTTCGCAGAATGAGGTTGGCAGATCTTCCGTGCGTGATGCGGATCGAGCGTGCGTGCTTTCGCAGCGAGGGGTACGGCCTCGGAACCTTCCTCGCCCACTTGCTGCGGGATCACCGGGGGGCATTCGTGGCCGAGAACGAACAGGGGGAAGTGGTGGGATATGTGCTGGTGCGCTTGTCGCACTCCTGGCGAAGGCCCAGACGAGGCGGCATCACCTCGATAGGTGTCGTGCCGATCCACCGCCGCCAGGGATTCGGGCGAAAGCTGCTGGAGGCGGCGCTGGAACACCTCCGGGAACACCGCGCCAACGAGGCGGACCTGGAGGTGAGGGTCACCAACGCGGCCGCCCTCTCCCTGTACCGTTCCGTGGGTTTCCGGTGCTCGGAGCGCCTCCCGGACTACTACGGACACAATGGCGACGGGATGCGGATGGTGCTGGATTTGCGCTCCCCGGTGCTTGCGCGGCAGAAGGGAGACGCAGGCACTTGAACCTGGCAGTTGACACCCACACACACCTCAATCATCCGCGGCTTCGCAGGCGGATCCGGGAAGTGCTCTCCCGCGCGCGCCAGGCGGGAGTCGGAGGGATGGTGGTGGTGGGCTACGATCTTCCCAGCAGCCGGCAGGCGGTGGAACTCGCGGCATCGCATGAGAACTTGTGGGCCGCGGTGGGCGTGCACCCCCACGATGCGCAGCACGTGGACGGCTCGACGATGGAGGAACTGCGTGCGCTGGCGGCCTCTCCGCGGGTGGCGGCGATCGGCGAGACTGGATTGGATTTCTTCCGCAATCTCTCTCCACCCGACCGGCAGCGGGAGGCCTTTGCGGCACACATCAAACTAGCGCGGAAACTCTCTCTTCCGGTGATCGTACACTGCCGCCAGGCCGAGGAGGAGGTGCTGGGTGTGGCCGAG
>JALGTT010000144.1 GCA_029821235.1 Candidatus Hebobacteria bacterium
CGTATTTGAACTCCCTCACCAGATAGACGGTCTCGTCCTCCTCCATGGGCAGCACCGAGACCCCGGGCTTCATGGTGACCACCCCGAACACCTGCTCCGGGCCGCCGCGCCAACTGACCCGATCCTCCCGAACCTTTATCCAGGGATTCTCATAGATGGGCTTCGAGTGCAGGATATCGTAGGGGCCCACCCGCCGGCCTCCGGATGAAGCAGCCATGTCACACGCTCCGAGAAGGTGATACAAGCATGTTCGCCGGACGATCCCCGCTCACCCTCCGCTGTCGCCTGGAGAAGGGCATAAGGGGCGCTGCGGGTCAAATCCGAGCCTCGGGCGGGCCGGCGCAACGGCGCGGCCGCCTCCAATTGTGCACGTCTTTCGGAAAATCTTGGCAGGACTTTCCCGGCCGGCGGGGGATACCCCCTGACAGGGCGCTCTGGGGCTTTCAGGGGGCTCAGAGGCGAAACGGGGCCGGCGCCTGCGGCAGGCGCGAACCCCGGATCCCGTCCCTCACCGTTCCAGAGGGGGCTCGGGCGGAGCCGCGGGCACCCGCCATATTCTCAGAATCGCCCAGAATGGGCGTTAGAAGGTTCTAGGGGCGTGTGGTAGCATCTGAATGGCTGGGTGGCGCGGGCGGGCCGAGCGGCCCTCGCTGGACCTGGTCACGGAAGACCGGGGGCGTGAACCCCAGAGAAAAAGGAGGCGTGAGCAATGGACGTGATTCTGGTCACCAAGAACGGGATGGTGAAGAAGACCTCAGTAGACGAGTTCCGCAAGCAGGGGCGGGGCGGAGGCGGAGTGGGCGCGATGGGCGTTGGCGACGGCGACGCGGTCGTGGACGCAGTGGCCCTGGGCAGCGCTCAGGGGGTGATGATCGTTACCGCGGGCGGCCGGGCGATTCACTTCTCCGCCGCCGACCTGCGCCAGATGGGCCGCGGCGCCCAAGGCGTCCGCGGCATCCGCCTGAACGATGGCGACAGCGTAGTAGCAGTGGTGGCCGTCTAGAGAGGTCAACGAAGCAAGTCTCGATGCACACCCCGGCGGGGCGGCTGATGCCGCCCCGCCGAATCATGGCCGCCTGCGCGGCGGAGTCGGCCGGAGGCGCATTGTGGAGTCAAGGGATTGCTCTGCCCTACAGGTCCGCCGCTCTCCTCCCTCCAGGCAGAATACATTCTGCCCCATCAACAAGACGCATTCTCCATCTGCCTTCGTGGCGCAGGTCTTCGAACTGTGCTTCTGCCTGTGATTCTGCGCTTTTCCCCCGTCTCCGGTTGACAACGGGAATCCATCCTCCTAGAATCCCCCTTGCCGGCGCGGGCCGGTCTCAACAACGAGTAAAGGGGGTAGTTCCATGGTCCGAGTGGGACTCGCTGGTCTCGGTTTCATGGGGGGGACGCACGCGCAATGTCATGCCGCGCTGCCCAATGCGGAATTGGTGGCGGTGGCCGATCCCGAGCAGGATCGCCGGGAGAAGTTCGCCGAGCAGTATGGGGCGAAGCCGTATGCCAGCCTCGAAGAGATGCTCCAGGCGGACATCGACATGGTGGACATCACCATGCCCACCTATCTGCACAAGGACGCGGTGATCGCCGCCGCAGCCGCGGGGAAGCACATCCTCTGCGAGAAGCCGATGGCGCTCGACCCGGCCGAGTGTGACGAGATGATCGCGGCCGTGGAGAAGGCGGGCGTGAAGTTCATGGTCGCCCACGTCATTCGCTTCTGGCCCGAGTACGCGGTGATCAAGGAGATCCTGGACTCCGGCCGGCTGGGGAAGGTCAAATGGGCGAGCGCCAGCCGGGTCTCGCCGCCTCCCACCTGGTCGTGGAACGAGTGGATCTTCGACCCCAAGTGCAGCGGCGGCGCGGTGCTCGACCTGCACATCCACGACCTCGATTTCCTCGCCTGGGTCCTCGGCAAGCCGAAGACCATCTCCGCGGCCGGGGTGAAGACGAAGACCGGCGGCCTGGACACCGTGCTCACCACCATGACCGGCCACGAGACCGGCGCGGTGAGTTACGCGGAGGGGTGTCTGGAGATGGCCGAGGGGCAGCCCTTCACCATGGCGCTCCGCCTCAACCTGGAGGGCGGCAGCATCGAGTTCAACTCCCGCCTCTCGCCGAGCCTGCTGGTGGCGCCCGCGGGCGGCGGGGTCGAGAATCCGCACGTGCCCCAGCCGGAGGTGCCCAGTTCCGGGTCGGCCGGGGCCTCGGGCAACATCTCCGACCTCGGCGGCTACTTCGTGGAGGTCAAGTACTTCGTGGACTGCATGGAGGCGGGCGAGACCCCGGACAAGGTGACCCCGGCCGAGGCGAAGTACGCGGTCGAACTGTGTCTGGCGGCCACCAAGTCGGCCGAGACGGGGCAGCCGGTTTCCATCTGATCAGGAATGCAGCGGGAAGGGCCAGCAGGGCACGCCGTCCGGGCGGACGGCGTGCCCTCTTATTTGTAGGGCGGCGCAGTCCCTGGGCTCCGAAGTCCGCCTCCGGCGGACGAAGGAGGCTCGATGCCCCGCCGCAAGAGATGGGCGGCGGGCATGTCCGCCGCAGGCGGAACATACCCGCCCTACAGGGCCGCCTATTCTTGAGCCGCCAGTTCGTCGAGCGCGGCTCGCAGTTGGTCCAGGCGGTCGCGCCAGTCCTCCGCGCGTTCGTCCAGGGCCTTTTGGACTCGCTCGCGCGCCTCCTTCACCTGCTCGACCTCGGCGCGCTTGGCGCGGGGCGCGATCTGGTCGATCAAGGTAATCGCCTCCACGAGTTTGCCCATCCGCTTGGCGGCCAGACCCCAGTTGCTCTGCCTGAGATACTCATCCATCTGGTCGGCCTGGGCCTTCGCATCCGCGGCGAGGTATTGCATCACATCCTGAAGCCGCAGTTCGGCCTGCTGCTGCATCTCCGCGCCGCGCTTGATCTTCCTCACCCCGATGGCGATCATGGTCAAACCGATCACCAACGCGATCAGGATGCCCACCGCGGCCACCTTCCAGCCTCCGCCGGCCGGTTTCTGCTGCTCCCTGGGCTTATCGCTCTCGCTCATCTTGCTCTCTCCCGGAACGGAATGAACAGAGCCTTCGGTGGGGGGCGGCGCTTACCTGCCGTTCTTGTCCCAGTGATTGTTCGGAAAACGTTCCACCACTCGGATCACGGCCTCCACCAGCGGCCGCTCCCACTGCTCTCCCGCGCCGGCGCGCAGCACCTCCAGCGCGGCCTGGGTGTCCAGGCGGCGGCGATACGGGCGGTCGCTGGTGAGCGCGTCGAAGGCGTCGGCCACCGCCAGGATGCGCGCCCCGAGCGGAATGTCGTCCTCGGCCAGCCTGTCCGGATACCCGGCACCGGACCAGTGCTCGTGATGGTGACGGACGATAGAGAGCACCTCCGAGTCTGCCACGACCGGCCCCAGGATGCGCTCCCCGATCACCGGGTGGGCCTGAATCTGGCGGTACTCCTCATCGCTGAGAGGCCCCGGCTTGGAAAGCACGCTCTCCGGGACGCCGATCTTTCCTACATCGTGGAGGCGGGCGGCGAGCCTCAGCCGCCTGGCCTCGCGGGGGGGCATCTCGATCTCCCTCGTTATCTTGCCGACCAGCCGGCTGACGCGCTCCGAATGCCCCCGCGTGTAGAGGTCCTTCGCCTCCAGAGCCGATGAGAGCGCCTTGACCGCCCCCACCAGGACCCTGCGGACGGCCCGGCTTTCCCGATCCACCCTCCCCTCCGGCCCGGCCGCCTCGGCATCCGCCTCCGGCGGGCGCTGCTCCAGCGCCCGCCTGGTGTGGGCCAGCAGGTCGTGGAGGTCGAAGGGCTTCATCACGTAATCGTGGGCACCTGCCTTCAGACAGGCGAGCGCGGTGGGCCTCTCCTCGGTGGGGGCCGTCACCAGGATGGTGGTGTTGGGCCATCTCTCGTTCAGGGTGGTGGCCAGGTCGAAGGCGCTCATCCCCGGCGGCCAGAGGCCGATGATCGCCAGAGAGAACGGCGCCTTCGCGCAGGCTTTGAGCGCGGCCGCGGCGGTCGGGACCGCCTCCGGCACATACCCCGCCTCGGTGAGGGATTTCACCAGGAACTTGCGGACCGACGGCCTTCGTTCCACCACCAGTACGCGCAGTTGTGTGCGCTTTTTCATGCCACCCCACCCCAGTAGTTATGATAGCCCCCTCTGCTCCCGTGCCCGAGCAGCAGAGGGGGCAATCCCAGTCCTTGGAACGAGGAGCCCCTTCGACTGCCCGACCCGGTTGCCCCTCACCGTCGGCGGCAGACTATCACGCGATGTGCTCTCTGTCCATGCCGCGCCTGCACCAATACCGGACAGTGATATACCATGTCGCGTTTCCTCGCGCCGGCCCCCTGCGCGGCGCGCGC
>JALGTT010000145.1 GCA_029821235.1 Candidatus Hebobacteria bacterium
CCGGGGAGGCGAGACATGAGCGACAAGGAGACGCAATCCGGCGGAGGAGATGAGCTTCGCCCACTCGGCGGGGAAGCGCCCCCCACGCCACCGCCTCCGCCTCGGCCTGCCCCGACCGCCGCCCCTCCCCCGAAACCGGAGCAGAGGTATGAGGTCGAACCCCTCCCTCCGGCCCCGGGCCAAGAGCCGTTCGGCACCGTGGCGAGCTTCATCTCCATCGTGCGCCAGGATCCCATCTTCGGCGCGTTGCTGATCCTGCTCGCGCTCGGCGTGGTGAGCAACGTCCTCTCCGGGGACTTGCTGGGGATGATCATCACGGCCGTCATCTTCTGGGGAATCGTCACTTTCCGCTGGTGGGGATATTGGCTGGCGATGGTGCTCACCGGCTTAGGGCTGGCCTTTAGCCTGCCCTTGCTACTCGGTGGGCCGTCGGCGGGCGCGCTCATCGCGGTGGGGATCCAGGTCTTCACTCTCGCCGTGCTCTACACTCATCGCGACCGGTTCGACTAGGAGCATACGCGCCGGGGCCGGCCTGGGAAGAAGCGGAGAAGAAGGCGACATGGCCTCGAAGGAGCCGTCGGAAACAGACGAGGAAGAGATCGCCATCGGGTGCCTGGCCGGCCTGGACGCCAGACTCCGCGGGGACCCCTCGTACGGCGTCTTGGTCGGGATCCTCGCGGTGCAACTGCTGACGGCACTGGCCCTGCGCGCGGGATACCCGGCCGCTCTGGCGGCAGGCGCGCTGGTGGGTACGTTGACCTTCACCTGGTGGGGCCTCGGACTCGCCGTGCTCTGTCTCGGTGAGGCGATACTCGAGGGGCTGCTCCTGCCGTCCCCCTCGGTGGTGGGACTTCTCTACCTCGCGAGCAGCATCCTCGCGCTCGGGTTGCTCCTCTCGCGGGCCAGGCAATACTACTGAGTGCGCGGACAAACGCGAGCGCGGGGCGCGGCGGGCAGAGGAACGCGCGCGCCCGTGCCGAAGAAACCCCGGAAAACCGGAAAGTCGTGCCGGTGGAGGGACTTGAACCCCCACGGGCTTGCGCCCACCTGATTTTGAGTCAGGCGCGTCTGCCATTCCGCCACACCGGCGTTGTGGGAGTATACTAGGCGCGTACCTGAAATCGTGTCAAGTTCACGCCCCCCGCACCGTCGGCGCAGCCTGGACGTTCACGCTCCCCGGCAAAGCAATCAGGAGAAAGTCCCATGAGCGCAGAGACTCCCTCCCAGCCGCCCCCGTCGCAGACGCCCCAGGTGCCTTCCTCGCCCGGCGACACGGGACCGGGGCAGACCCCGCCGCCCCCTTCTCCGCCCGCCGCGCCCCCGCCCCCGCCTCCCTACTACCAGGCGCCCCCGCCCCGTCGCAACGCCTCCTGGCTCTGGGGGTGTGTCATCGGCGCCATCGGCTGCCTGGGGCTCCTGGTGCTGTTCGCCGCGCTGGCCGTCTTCGGATTGGCCGGCACGATAGGCGGGATGGGCCAGGTCAAGGCCTCCGATGCGGAGATCGCCCTCATCCGCGTGCAGGGGGTGATCACCGCGGGCGGGTCCGGATTCTCCCCCTTCGGCGGCCAGACGGCCGGCTCCGATGCCATCGTAGACCAGATCGAGCGCGCCGCGAGCGACAAGCGCATCAAGGCCATCGTCCTTCGCGTCAACAGCCCCGGCGGCTCCGCGGCCGCCTCCCAGGAGATCTACAACGCCCTCCGCAAGGCGCGGAAGGACGGCGTCAAGGTGGTGGTCTCCATGGCCGATGTGGCCGCCTCGGGCGGCTACTACATCTCCGCCCCCGCGGACAAGATCTACGTCAATCCCGCCACCCTCACTGGCTCCATCGGGGTGATCGCGATGCACCAGGATCTCTCCGGCCTGCTCGAGAAGGTCGGCATCGAGGCGGAGACCATCAAGAGCGGAGAGTTGAAGGACATGCTCTCCCCCTTCGCTCCTCTCTCCGACGACGCCCGCACGGTGATGACGCGCGCCATCATGCAGGTCTACGACCAGTTCGTGAAGGCGGTGGCCGAAGGCCGCAGCATGTCCATCGAGGAAGTCAAGTCCCTCGCCGACGGCCGCATCTACACCGGCCAGCAAGCGGTGGACAACGGCCTCGCCGACGAACTCGGCGGGCTCTCGGAGGCCCTGCAGGGGGCCATGAAACTGTCCGGCGCCAGGAGCGCCGCCTACCGGGAATACGGCGCGCCGCCTGCCCTCCTGAAGTGGCTCCTCGACTCCCAGTCCCGCACCAGCAGCCAGGCCCTGCAGACCCGCCTCCCCGGCGGCCTGCTCTACGATCCGTTCGTCGCCCGCCTGGTGTGGGGACAGCCCGTGCCGGAGCCGCCCGCTCCGTGACCCCGCGCCCGCCGAAGGAGGCCCCGTGAGCCAGCGGCCCGCCAAGCTCGTTCTGATAGACGGCAACAGTCTGCTCTATCGCGCCTTCTTCGCGCTCCCCCCGCTCACCAACGCGCAGGGGGAGATGACCAACGCGGTCTACGGTTTCACCAACATGCTCTTCCGGCTGATCGAGGAGGAGCGGCCGGACATGGTCGCGGTGGCCTTCGACCGCCCGGAGCCCACCTTCCGCCACGAGGCGTTCGCCGACTACAAGGCCACCCGACCCAAGACCCCCGACGAACTCATCTCCCAGATCGAGACCGCCAGGGAAGTCCTGGAGGCGATGCACATCCCCATCTGCGAGGCGCCGGGCTTTGAGGCCGACGACGTGATCGGCACCCTCGCCTCCCAGGCGGAGACCGCCGGCCACCAGGTGCTCGTGGTCACCGGCGACCTGGACGAACTCCAACTCGTCTCCGGCCGCGTCTCCGTGATGGTCACCCGCCGCGGCATCTCCGACACCAAGGTCTACGACGTGGAGGCGGTGAAGGAGCGGTACGGGTTCGCGCCGGAGCACCTCCCCGACTTCCGCGCCCTGCGGGGAGACCCATCCGACAACATCCCCGGCGTCCCCGGCATTGGCGAGAAGACCGCCGCCGCCCTGATCAAGCGCTACTCCTCCCTCGAGGAGGTGCTCGCGCACGCCGACGAGGTCACCCCTCCCCGCATCGGCGCCGCCCTCCAGGCCCATGCCGACCTCGCCCGACAGGCGAAAGAACTCTCCCTGATCTCCCGCGACGCGCCGGTGGCCTTCGATCCCGACCAGTTCGCACTCCGGCCGCCCGACCGCGAGAAACTCATCGCGCTCTTCCGCCGCCTCGACTTCCGCTCCCTCGCCGCGCGCATCGCGCAGGAGGCGGGGGGGTCCGCCCCCGCGCCTTCGCCCTCCGACGAGCCGCGCCTCATCTCCACCATTGCGGAGGCGAAAAAGCTGGCGCGCGCCCTCGCCGGGGCGGACGAACTGGTGCTCCACGCGGTCGCCGAAGGCTCCACCCCCCTCCGCTCCGAGCTGCTCGCCCTCGCCCTGCTCGCGCCGGAGGGCCCCGTGGTGGTGTCGGCGCGGCCGGGCGGCCGCAGCAGCCTCGACATTCTCCTCGCCCCCTTCAGGCCGCTGCTGGAGTCGGCCGAGATGGAAAAGGTCGGCCACGACCTCAAGCGCACGGGCCTGCTGCTCTCCCGGCACGGGATCGCGTTGCAGGGCTTCGCCTTCGACACCATGCTCGCCGCCTATGTGGTCAACCCCGGCCGCCGCACCAAGGACCTCGACGCCCTCGCCTTCGAATACCTGGACGCGGCCACCGAGCCCGGAGGCGGTGGTGTGCCGGGCCAACTCAGCCTTGGCGAGCCATCGGCCCCCGGGGCCGCCGCCCGCGCCCTTCGTCACATCACCGCGCTCCGCCCCCGGCTCACGGAGTTGCTGCGGGACACGGACCAGGAGCACCTGCTCCGCGATCTCGAGATGCCCCTCGTCCCCGTGCTGCTCGACATGGAGATCACCGGCATCGCCCTCGACACCGATGTGCTGGCCGCGCTGTCCAGCCGGCTCGGCGAGCGGATACGGGAACTGGAGACGGAGATCTACGCGCTGGCGGGAGAGGAGTTCACCATCTCCTCCCCCAAGCAACTCCGGCACATCCTCTTCGAGAAACTGGGGCTGCCCCCGGACAAGACCAGGCGCACCAAGACCGGCTACTCCACCGACGCAGAGGTGCTGGCCGGCCTAAGCGAGCACGAGATCGTCGCCAAGATCCTCGAGTACCGGGAGGTGACCAAGCTCAAGTCCACCTACCTCGACACCCTGCCCAAATTGGTTGACCCCGACACCGGCCGCCTGCACACCTCCTTCAACCAGGCGGGTACGGCCACCGGCCGGCTCTCATCCAGCGATCCGAACCTCCAGAACATCCCCATCCGCACCGACCTGGGGATGCAGATACGCCGCGCCTTCGTGCCCGG
>JALGTT010000146.1 GCA_029821235.1 Candidatus Hebobacteria bacterium
GACTGACCCAGCACGCTCCGCAGCGTGGTCTGCGCCAGCAGGTAGGTGGCCTTGTGGAAGTTCTTGACCTTCACCACCGCATCGGTGGGCGCGACCACGCGGTAGTACACCACCGCATCCACGCTCACCGGCACGTTGTCCTTGGTCATGACCTCTTGGCGCTGTACGTCAATGGTCTCTATCCGGGTGCTGATCCTCTCCATCCGGTCCACGATGGGGATGAGCAGGATCAAGCCGGGGCCCTTGGCGGGAATCAGCCTCCCCAATCGGAAGACCACCGCCCGCTCGTACTCCCGCAGGATCCTGATCGCGGAGGCCAGCAGAATGAAGACGAACACCAGCACGCCGATCACGATTGCGGGTCCGTATCCGTAGGTCGCTTCCCCCATGGCGTTTGCTCCTTTCTAGTCGAGACTGCTCAATTCGCCGACGACTGCTCCGTACCTGTCTCCCCCGCCCGCCTCTGCACCAGCAGGGTGAGGCCCTCCTGCCCCACCACCTCCACTTTCTCCCCCTCCCGGATGGCGCCGGAGACTGCGCGCGCCCGCCACAGTTCCCCCTCCACTAACACCTGACCGGTCGGGTCGAGCGCGCTCACCGCCTTCCCGTACTCGTGACGGAGACCTTCCTCCCCCGTATCCACCTTCCGGCGGTGGGCGCTGATGGCCGCGCCCACCACGAAGATGAAGAACAGGAGCATCAACACGCTCATCACGACGATCACTTGCCAAGACACTCTGATGGCAGGAGAAACGGTAGTGTCCATGAGTAGCACTGCTCCCAAAGCGAATGAAGTGATGCCGCCCACCGTCAGCACCCCGTGCGAGGGGACCTTGACCTCGGCGATCAACAGCAACATGCCGAAGGCGACCAGGCCCACTCCCGCGTAACTCACCGGCAACGCGGACATGGAGTAGAGCGCCAGCAGCAGACAGAGCCCCCCGATCACCCCGGGCAGGATCCCGCCGGGGGCCTTCAACTCGAACATGATCCCCAGCCCCGCCAGCACCAGGAACACCAGCAACAGGTCGGGGTTGGCGAGGGTGTGGAGAAAACGCTCCCGCGCGGTGGCCGCGATCTCGACTATCGGCGCCCCCTTCGTGTGCAGCGTCACCTGCTTGCCTTCGGGCAGAGAGACGGTGCGCCCGTCAACCTGTCTCAGCAGGTCGCCGATGTCACTTGCCACCAAGTCCACCACGTTCAACTCGAGCGCCTCCTCGGCCGACACGACCTTGCTCTCCCTCACCGCCTGGTCGGCCCACTCGGCGTTTCGCCCCCGCACCTTGGCGATCACCTTCGCCTGTTCCGCGAAGGTGTTGAGGATCTTCTCCTCCATGGCCGATGCCTCGGCCGCCTTCGCCTTCTCGTCCTGCCCTTCTTGCCCCTGCGGGCTCGCCGTGGGGATCAACTGCACCGGGTGAGCCCCCCCGATGGTGGTGGCGGGGTGCATGGCGGCGATGTTGCCGGAGAGCACGATATAGGTGCCGGCGGAGATGGCGAACCCCCCTGCCGGATAGACGTAGGTGATGGTGGGAAGGGGGGCGTTCAGCAGGGCCCTGCTCATCTTCAACATGGGCGAGCCGAGGCCGCCCGGCGTATTCACCAGGACGAGGAGACACTGCGCCCCCTGCTCGTGGGCCTGCTCCAGGCTCCGCTCGAGGTATTCGGCGGTGGGCACGTCAATGGCGCCCTCGATGCGAATCATCGCCACCGGAGCGGCGGGCGGCGCGGCGGCGGGGCCGGCCGCGCCCGACAGGCACACCAGGGCGGCGCACCACAACAGCAGAACCAGCCGGTGCGTCCCGTTCATGGGCACCTCACAGTTCCGGTTTTCGGGGCCGGGTCCAGGTAGTGGCCTGCCAGCAGGGCAGCCCCTGTTCTGCGTTCCCGAACTCCCCGGCCGACTCCTGTCGCGATATTCCCCTCACCGCCCGCGCCAGAATCATGAACATCACGAGCAAGGGCGCCGCCACCAACTTGGGCTGGTCCTTGAAGTAGTCCTGAAGGATGGAGTAGCCGATCCACAGCGCTCCCCCTGCGGTGGCGCCC
Organism: Candidatus Hebobacteria bacterium; assembly: GCA_029821235.1. Taxonomy (GTDB): domain Bacteria; phylum Armatimonadota; class Hebobacteria; order Hebobacterales; family Hebobacteraceae; genus S016-27. The sequence goes on from JALGTT010000146.1 coordinate 2,050, forward strand.
AGAGAGGTGAGTATGCTCAACAGACGGCGCCGGCCCGCCTTCGCTCCGGTGCGCCGCTCTTCCCCACGCTGGACGCAGTCGCGGCACTGCTGAGCGAGCGACATCCAGCCGGGGTGGCCGGTATTCTGGAGGAGGTGCAGTTCGGCGCGCGCCTCATCCCACTTCTCCTGGAGGCGGAGACTGCAGGCGAGGAAGGAACGCGCGGTGGCCCGCACGCCGGTGGTGCCTGCGATCCGCCGAAACCGTTCCTCGGCCTGGGCGTAGTCCTTGGCGTGGTAGTGGGCGACCGCCAGCGCCAACTCGGCCATCAGGTCCCCGGGGGATTGCTCCGCGGCGCGGGTCAGGGAGGCCGCCGCACCGGTGTTGGCGCGGGTGAAGATCTGGCAGATGCCCAGGTTCAGCCAGGCCTGAGGATGAAAGGGCTCTGCCCTGGTGGCTGCGCGGAACGCGGCCAGCGCCGCCTTCATGCGTCCAATGACGACGAACGCTTTCCCCAGCCCCAGCCAGGCGTCCGCCTCTCGTCCGTACTCCTTCAGGTCTTTCTGATAATCGGCAATTCGGGACGGATCGCCCTCCGCGAAGGCGGCGGCGAAATGCGTGTACGGATCGATGATCGCCTGCGGGGCCGTCTCCAGCGCGCCGGCGACCTGGCCCCAGTAGTCCTCGGTCCGCGCGTCATAACTGAGGACGGGCCGCTCGCGGAGCAGGCCGAGTTGGCGGAGTTCCTGGCGTCTGGACCAGGCCCGCTGTCGCTCCTCCTCTGTGGGCTCCTGTTCGAAGGAAACCGCCGGATCGGGGGCCAGCCAGGCATCGGTCACCAGCAACTCCCCGAACCCGGAGGGGCGCAACTCGGTCAGCAGGGAGCGCGCTTGTGCCAGGTGGTATTCGGGGGGAGGAGGTTGTTCCTCCTCCCGCGGCTCCTCGGGCTCAGCGCTGAAGAACCGCCCTTCCTCCAGATCCGGGCCTTCTGCCTCCCAGGGCTGCTCCGAGGGGGCCTCCAACAGCCCCCCACCCCGCTGCATCATAACACACCTCTTGCCACCACGCGCTGAAGCGCCTCTACCACCGCGGCGTCGTACTTCGTTCCCGCGTTCGCCGCGAGATGCTGAATCGCCTCTTCTGTGGCAAAAGCGGGCCGATACGGGCGTTCCGCGGTCATCGCGGCCATGGTGTCCGCCACCGCCAGCAATCGGGCGGCAAAGGGTATCTCATCTCCCATCAGCCCCTCCGGGTAGCCGCTGCCGTCCAACCGCTCGTGGTGATAGCGGACGGCGGGCTTTACCGCCCAGGGGAACTCCACTGCATCCAGGATCTGCGCCCCCACCAGTGGATGGGTGCGGACGATCTCGCTCTCCATCGGGGTGAGAGGGCCGGGCTTGAGGAGAATCATGTCGCTGATGCTCACCCGCCCGATGTCGTGCAGCCGGCCCGCCACTTTGACCGCCTCCACCACATCCTCGGGGCACCCCATCTCCTTGGCGATGGCCACCGCCAGCCGGGTCACGCGGTCCGCATGGCCGCGCGCGTACCGGTCGCGCGCCTCCACGGCCCTCATCAGAGACCGCACCATTCCGTACATTCTCATGCGATCCGGCTGCGCGATGTCAGTGGTGAAGTACGCCTCCCTTGGTTCCTCCTGATCGCGTTTGCGCTCGCGGAGAAAACGCTCCACCAAGCTGTTCAGCGGGCGGATTCGTCCGTTCTCGACAACCGTCAACCCTTCCATTCCCCGACCATCGCCCTTCTCGTCGAGCGCGGCCAGCGCCGCCTTTCGCTCCCGCCTGCTGAGGCGTTCCCACATGATAGTGAGCGTAGGCTCGACCTGCTCGTAGGCGCGCAGACGTACGAATTCCTGCTCGCTCTTGGTCAGACGACGCTTGATGACCGCGGGCTTGTCGTCCCCTCCTTCGCGCTCCAGCACCTTCCGCTCGAACACTTCGTAGGCGGCGACCTGAAGATGATGGGGCCATCCTCCCCCGAGTTCCTGCACCAACTTGCGCTCCGGCCGGATATCCACCCCCGCCTCCAACGCCAGCGCGCAGAGGGAATCCCACACCGACGCGAACGCGATGGACCTGAGCCGGATAATGGAGAACAGGTCGGCGAACGGGGAGCCGACTTCGCGTCCCGCCACCTTCAACTCATGCAGCGGCCGCTCACTGGCCGTGACGAAGCACACGTTGGGGCAGGAAGCGATGCTCCGCAGCGCGGAGAAGAAGTTGAGATCGAAGGCGGGGTTCTCGGCCGCCATCTCCAGCTCGTCCAG
>JALGTT010000147.1 GCA_029821235.1 Candidatus Hebobacteria bacterium
CCCGCCGGAGTTGCCGAAGTTGATCGCCGCATCGGTCTGGATGAGGTTGCGGTAGACGTTCCGGCCGCCCTCATCTCTCACCACCCGGCCCTTGGCGGAGATGACGCCCACGGTGACCGTCTCGGAGAACCCGAACGGGCTCCCCACGGCCATCGTCCACGCCCCCACCGGCACCTCGTCGGCATTGCCGAGCTGCGCGAAGGGGAATTTCTCGCGGGCGTCTATCTTGACCAGAGCCAGGTCAATCGTAGGCGCGATGTTCACCAGGCGCGCGGGATAACTCCTATCATCGGAAAGCGTCACCTGGATCCGGGTCGCGTTGCGGATGACGTGCGCGTTGGTGAGCACGAATCCGTCCTCGCTGATGATTACCCCGGAGCCGAGATTCCTCTGCGTCCGCACCCTCGTCTCCGGTACCCACGGATCGCCGAAGGGATCGAACATGAACTTGTCCCAGTCGAACACCCGGTAGCGTTCCCTGATCTCCTGTTCGGTGTTGATGTTCACCACTGCAGGCCTGATCTTGGCGGCGACCGCCACAAAGGTGGACTGGAGTTCAAGCGCCTGGCGGGAGGGGATCACCACCGGCGCGGCCGTCGCCTCCGTGTCCGTATCGCGCACGCTGTACATCAGCGCGCCGGCCACTATCCCGCCCAGCAGGGCGCTCAGGAACAGCAGAAAAGGCAGCGAATGGCTGCACCGCCACCAGAATGAATGCTGGTACGGATGGGGACGAAATTCACCCGACATCTTGTGCTACCTCCGTTTCTGCATGCTTCCCACACCCCACACAGTTAGACCACTTCCCCGCCGCTCTGTTCCCTCGCGGGCGGCCTCTTGGCTTCACATGGGCAACGCAAACGCCCTCGCCACATAGACCGCCATCTGATCCCGGGTACATAGGGTCTCCGGACGATAGGTGCCGTCATCATATCCTTGCACGACCCCCTGCTCTCTCACGTACTCCACATACTTGTAGGCCCAGTGGTCGGCCGGCACGTCCGAGAAGGTCGGCGTCCCCGGCGGCGTGTAGCCCACCAGCCCGGCTTCTCCGGTGGGGGTGGCGATGGCGCGGGCGATGTAAACCGCCATCTGCCCGCGGTCCACCTCCACGGTGGGGCGGTAGGTGCCTTCGTCGTAGCCGAACACGATGCCGCTGGCCACCGCGTACTCGATGTACCGGTAGGCCCAGTGGTCCGCGGGGACATCGGAGAAGGTCGGCTGCGCGGGGCCGGTGGGAACCAGGTCCTCGCCGCCGGCGAGGGCGCGCGCCACATACACCGCCATCTGGTCGCGGGACACAACCAGGTCCGGCCGGTAGGTCCCATCGTCGAAGCCCCCGACGATGCCCGCCTCTGCACAGGCCTCTATGGGTGCGAAGGCCCAGTGGTTGATGGGCACATCGCGGAACCTCCCCGCGGCCACCACCTCATAGTAGATGCTGCCCGCGTCAGGGCTCAACGTGATGGTGATGGTCCCCGCTCCATCCGCCTCCAGCATCTCCAGCAGCGTTCTCTCGCCGTTCGGCGACACCGCGCTCACGCAGAACCGCACTCCATCGGTCTGGATGGTCACCTCTCCGGTCACCGGCTCGATCAGTATCGGCCCCGTCCCCGCGTCCACGAGTTTGGTGTGGGTGAGGTTGAACCTCATCCCCGTGTTCTCCGCCCGGCCCACCGCGGTAATGAGGAGGTGCCGGGAGGAGCCCAGCGGCTCCCCGTCCCAGGAGGTGGCCGCCACGGACGCGAACGGGGTCGAGATGGCGAACGAGACATCGGCCAACGCGATCGTGCCCGCGGAGCCCACCTGGCCGTAGACCACCTGGCTCCGCGGGGTGTTCACATAGCCGACGCCGAGGTCCCAGTCCCGCCACAACTGGCCGTCCGCGGAGGCGGTCCACGTATCTCCGGCGGGAGCCGCGAGGTCATCCGGTCCCACCACCTGCGCGACGCCGGTCGGGGTGGTGAGGGCGGTGACCACCGGCGTCGCCTCCACCAGGGACCGGTAGGCCGGTCTCGCCGACCAGGTCTCCACCTGGGGCACCGCGAAGATATCCGAATCCTCCCACAACACCGCTGTCGGCGTCCCCCCGCTCTCCACGTCCCCCCGCCGGTACATCAGCGCGGCGGCGGGGAAGAGGCCGAACACACAGGGATCGTTGAACGTGTTGAAGGCGCCCGTGAGGCTGTTCACGGGCACGTCGGTGGAATGGCGGTAGGTGTAAGCGAGCACGCCGTCCCAGTCCTGGAAGGCGCCGATGGCGGCGGTGGGGAGCGGGCCCTCCGCGCGCCACTCATTGGGCCACGGGTGCCCCCATTCGGAGCACACGAACGGCATCCCCGTCACCCGGCTCATCGCCAGGGTGGCGAAGTTGTTGCCCTCACTGCGCGGATCCTGTCTCACCTGCTTGCGGTTCGTCCACCGGCTGTAGTCGTCATAGGGGTGGTCCCAGTAGGCGTGGGAATCCATGTAGTCCATGGACGCCTGGGATGGCAGGTTGGCGGGCGTCACCAGCCAGGTGTTGCCGGTGATGGGCACCCGCACGCCGATGCTTCGCAGGTAGGCGTACATGTCCGCGTAGTACGCGGTCTGCACCTCGTCAATGAACCGCAGCACATCCGAACTGCGCTCGGAGACATACCGCACCGGCTGGTCGGGGTTCACGCCGTGCGCGGTCGCCCAATCCCTCCACATCTGCTCGAAATCGGTGGCATAGGGCTCCACCACCACGTCATAGGTCTGAATATCGTTCTCGTTAGTGAACTCCATCAGCGCGATGGCGGGATCGTCCTTGTAAGCGAGCCCTGTATACGGGTTCACATGTGTCCAGAGATCGTGGCTGAACTGCTTCTGGAGGGCGATGAGGGTGGGATCGAACAGGGTGTAGGGCTTTCCGGCGGGCGGCAATTCGGCCGCGTTGGTCACCCCGTCCCCCTCCGTGAACTGCCGGTGGACCAGTTGGTCGAGGTAGACGTAGATGCCGTTCTGCTTCAGGCAGTACAGGAAGTAGTCGAAGCGGTCCAGGGCTTCGGTATCGAAGTGCTGGGTGTCGCCGTACCTCTCATCGAACAGATTCGGATCGCTCCAGAAGGCGTCCGCGTGGTGGGTGCGGACCATGTTCACCCCGAAGGCGGCCATGCGGGCGGCGATCTTCTCCGATTGCTCGTGGGCGGGGAAATTGCCGGCCGCGGACACGCACACGCCCCAGAACCTCCCCGGGGTGCCGTCCTCGAAGCGGAGTCTGCCGTCCGCCACGGTGAGGAAGCCGTGGGTGCCCGCAGGCTTGTCGTTGAGGTCGGAGAGGTCCAGCGGAGCACTGTCCCAGGGCAGCACGAAGGGAATCCAGCCGGTGGTATCGGTCTGAGACCAGGCGGAATAGGGGTCGAGTTGGAAGTCCACCACCGCTGGAAAGTCAACGGTGAACGAGCAGGAGAACTGCGTGCCTGCGGGCACCGGTACGCCGTCATAGTCCCCCAGCAACTCGATACGCAGCTCGAACTCGCTCCCGCCCCAGGCGCGGTTGTCCTGGAGGGCGATGTCGGCGGTGGGGCTGAAGACGATGGTATAGCCCAATTCGTCGCCGGAGGCCACCTCCACCGTGGCCGCGTCACCCTGGGCGAAGAAGAACGTGTCGCCGAACACCTCGGGCAGGGTCACGTCCTGCACCACTGCGCCCCCGGAATCCCGCACCACCAGCCCGAGCCCGCCGTACTTGTCGCAGGGCAGGAAGAACGATACCCACAGGCTGTTGAACGTGACCTCCTGGTTGACGGTGAAGTCGTACTGGACGCCGAGGGTGTCGGCGTCAACCCGCCTCGCCTCCTCGACAAAGGTGACGTCCGCGGAGGCGCCTCCGATGGGGAAGGTGCCGGTCAACTGGCGCCGGGTCGCCTGCAACACCAGGTCCGAGTGGCTCGGAGCGTCGGATTGGTTGGTCCACTCCCACGACGGCCCGAATGCCCCGCCCCGGATGGTGGTGCACCCCTCCGTACCGGAGAGAAAGACCACCTCCCCGGGCTCCTCGGTGGTGACGGTGGCGGCCCAGGCCGGAGAGAGGGCGAGCGTCAGCAGGATGCACAGTAGGATTCTCATTGGCGATCCCCGCGATGGAATCTCAGAGGCGGCTCTATGTTACCACGTGCACTGTGGGCGGTGAAGTGCGCTCTCGGCGAAAAACGGGGGAGAACCGCCATCCCGGCAGAGGGCCGCGGCCTTGCAGGGGCCATTACGCTATGCTATACTCATCGGTGGTTTGACGCTCTCTGTGCGGCCGATGATTGCGGTCGCCCGGAGATGCTGTGTATTTGCCGTG
>JALGTT010000148.1 GCA_029821235.1 Candidatus Hebobacteria bacterium
AACGGCGTCATCATCCCCCCGGAGGCGTATCTCCCCAGGCTGAGGGAGATCGCGGACGAGAACGGCGTGCTGCTGGTGGCGGAGATTGGCGCTCCCTGACCTTCCCGGAAAAGCGCGCCACCGGGGGACCTGCGGTCTCCCCCGCTGAAACTCTACGTTCCGCCGGTTGTCTAACCTCCGCGCATGATGAAGGCGATGACTACTACCACGACGGCCACCGCGAGGCCGGTTGCCAGCCATGCCTTCGGGAGGCCGGATTTCTCCTGCTTCTTGCTCAACGAGGCGCCGCACTTCTGACATCGGAACTGGGTGTAGGGGTTGAGCGCCCCACAGGAGGGGCATTTGATGCCCACCAGTTCCGCCTTGCGGCGCACGCGCTCATAGCGCACCTGAGATTTGCTGCCGATTTTGACCGGCAGGATGGCGTTGCATGCTCGACAACGAGTCAGACCTTCCTCGTTCTCAGCACCACACTTGCGACATGTTGCCATGGCTGCTATGACCTCACACTTCCGAGTGTTTACATGGTGTGTCGCTGGCCACGGGCCGCCGACGGTGCACCACAGATCTCCGGCGCGAGGCGCCGGCGGCATGTGGGATTCCACGGCCGCCCGGCCGGATCCGAATCACTGGGTGTTGCGCGCCTCCGCCGCTGTCCCCTCGGCAACGACAACATCTTTCCTTTGTTTCCACTTACCCTTCGTCCATCCTTCTTCGTGTCGCGCGCAGGCCCGCGTTTGCTCGGAGAGGACACACCCCAGCAGTACCGAAGCAAGAAGCGGGATTAGGACCAATCCTGAGGAGGAGCGACCATGGCGCGAATGTCCACACCTGTGATGATAGCCTTGTGTGCCGCAGTCCTGATGACTGCGACGGCTGCGGTGGCGGCCGGCGGTGCCGAACTGGCGTGCCCCCGCGTGGCCGCGCCCCCTGTGCTCGACGGGGCCCTGGACGACTGGCCCGCCCTCCCGATGGTGTACCTCAACCAGGACAGTGATTGGCGTCCCACCTCCCAGCACTTCGCAGTGTGGGGCGGCGCAGAGGACGTGTCGGCCGGCGTGTGGGTCAGTTGGGACGCGCAGGCCTGTCATCTGGCAGTCCAGGTTCGGGACGACAGTTTGATTCGGGTGAGATCGGTAGCCGAAATCGATCATGGGGACAGCATCGTGCTTTCCTTTGTCAGCGAGGACCAGGAAGCGGTCAACGAATTCGTGGTGGCCCCGCTTCAGAGGGGCTATCCAGTCTACCGCGCGCGCCCGGCCGCGCGCGCCGGCGAGGTGCGCACGATCACGGTGGGCATTGCCTCCAGTCAGGAGGATAGCGGAGGCAGCCGGCGTGTGTACGAGGTGACGATACCGTGGTCGGAGCTCGCCCCGCTGAAGCCGACCCTGGGCGAGAAGTTCACCCTCACGGTGTCGGTCTGTGATGACGACGGAAAGGGCATGGAGGGATGCGTGGAGCGGCGTCTTCCCCTGGTGCTGCGGGAGAGCGGCTTCACCGTGCGGCCGCCTGAGCCCGCGCCCGTACAGCCGACGACTCTCCCCCCCGCCTTCCCCGCCCCCGACGACGCTCGCTTCGACGAGCGCTGTTTCGTATTGAAGGGGCAGGGACGGCTTCTCTATGGAGCAGAGATCGCGTACGACTCTTTGTCTCCCTCGCGCTGGCCGGCGGTCCTCGCGGAGTTGAAGGCGGCCGGGATGAACCTGGTCGGCATCACCGTGCCGTGGAGCCGCCATCAGCCGCAGCCGGGGGAGGCCGATCTGTCCGCGCTGAACGAATTCCTCTCCTTGTGTGACCGCGAGGGGCTGTGGGTCCAGGTGGCGCTCGGACCCTATGCCGGCGAGAAGTGCAGCGGGGGCGGCGTTCCCGGCTGGGTGCTGGCGCTGGCGTCGCCGGCGGCGAGAACGGCCGCGGTGGAGGCGTGGCTGAAGGAAGTGGCGGCCGTGCTCCGCGCCCACGACATCTCCCAGGGAGGGTCCGTCGCCATGGTAATGGTGCGGCCCCTGCCGAGCAATCCCGCGGCCGAGGCTGCGGACTTGACGCGCCTGGCGCAGATGCTTCGCGCAGAGGGAGTGAGCGCCCCGATTCTCACCGCCAACATACCGGCAGCGCGGGATAACACTGCCCAGAGCATGGCGAATATCCTCGACACGCTGTCGTGCTACTCGGTCTCCACGAATGCGGACCTGCTCGCCGAGATCGGCGCTCTCGGCAGAGAGGAGAACGGGCCGGCCGTGGTGTCGGGGATTTCCGGGCGGTATGGCGACGACGCGAGCGCGATGCGGTCTGCCGGCCGGCTGAAGGCGGCGCTGGCCGCGGGCGCGAAGGCGGTCATCGTCAGCGATTTCGCCCCAGGCGTGACCCCGGAGGACGATCTGCTGGGAGCGGAGCCCGCGGCGGGCGTTCTCCTCCCCTCCGGCGCCCGCACCGCGGCGCTCGACGAGCTCCGGCTGGTGGGGGCGTTGATACGACACATCGGGCCCGCGCTGGCCGCCGCTGACGAAGCCGACGACGCGGTGACCTGTGACGACCCCGGGGTGCGCGCGGCGGCGCGCCTGAGCGAGAAAGGAGGCGCTCTGTTCCTGGTGGATGCAGAGGGGGAAACGGCTCACCACGTTCGGTGCTCGTTCACCAACCCACAGACCGGAGAGCAAATGGCAATACCGGAGGCCGGCGCGATCGCGCTACCCGCGGGCGCGGTGAAGGCGCTCCCATTGAACGTGCCCGTCGGGCGCGGCGTTCTCCGTTACGCCACCTCCGAACTGCTGGGCCTGGCCAAAGTGGGTGAGCGTACGGTGCTGGTGGTGTACGGTGAGGCGGACACGGCGGGAGAGATCTCCCTCTCGTGGCCCGGCCCTCCCCTGGTGGTGGGCGACCTGGTCGTCAGGAATGGGACCCGGAGAAGAAGGTCCTGGTCCTCGACTACTTCCACAGCGAAGGGGATCGGTGCCTCCTGGTTGACGACCTGGAGATCATGATTCTTTCCCGCGCGCGGGCCCGGCGGGCCGCGGTGATCGGGGGCGATGACGGCGCGCTGGTAGTCAGTGCAGGGGCGCATTTCGCAGGCGCTTCGCGCTGGCCCGAGAGGACTCAGTTGGCACTGGAATGCCGGCCGGGCGAGGCACATGTTACCGCCCTCACTCCTCGCCGTCCATCCGCGGTTCTCGTTGACGGGGAGCCGACGGACTTTCAGTTCGCCACACCGGAGCGAATGGTCACCTTCTCCGTGAGCAGCAAGACATTCGAGGAGGAGACCAGGCCGCGCTCCCTCTGGGAGCGCCTGGGCCACTTGGTCGAGGGCGGCCCTCCCCTGCTCCGCGCCGAGTTCGACCGGAGTTGGTTCATGGGCGAGCCGCTTCCCGGAGATGACGGCTGGGAGCCGGTGACGGCGACCGCGCGCGGACCAGACGATCTGTCGGTGTCGGCCGGCGCCTTCCTCGCGCTGAGGGCCCGCTTCGACCCGGCGGGTCGCACGCGAATGTCGGTAGACCCGCGGGGCGCGCGGTTGCTGCTGTTCCTGAACGGACAATTCGTGCCGGAACTCTCGTGGCAGGACGGGCCTCGCGAAGCATTGCTCGGCGAGCAGCTGCTATTGGGCGAGAACGAGGTGCTGGTTCTGATGCAGGTTCCCGCCCGCGCTCGCGGCTCGGAGGGCGTCGCGCAGGGCGCGACCGAGTTCCCGGCGGTGGCGATGGTTGGAGTGGACGGCGCGGCGCCCATTACCGGATGGGAGTGCCGCGTGGGGCTGATCGGCGAGGCGCGCGGTTGGACCGCGCAGGACCTGGATGTCACCTCCTGGCACTTCATCCGCTTCGGCCCCTGGCGGCAGCAGGGCAGTGACCTGGAGAAGGTGTCCGGCATCGGCTGGTACCGCGTTCCCTTCGGGCTCCCCAAGCCCAGGCGATGGACCATCCCCTATCGGGTGGCAGTGACCACTGCCGGCGCGGCCACGGTCTATCTCAACGGCAACTTGCTGGGTTTCTGTCCCGGGGACGGAGTTCATACCTTTTCGGCGCCCAGCGAATGGCTCAGTTACGATAAGGACAACGTGCTCGCCATCGCGGTGTACGGCGCCGCCGATGACATCGGGCTCCGCCGCGTGGAGATCGCCGCCGACCGGACACACATGACCAGGCGCCGGGCGATAGAGATCCGGTTCTGACCGACATCAGGAGGTGCTCTCATGCTCAAGATCGGGGAAGCCGAGATTCAGGCCGCGGCAAGGGTGATCCGCAGCGGAGTGCTGTTCCGCTACGGCAATCCCAAGGAGGGACATCCGAACGAATGCGCCAAGTTCGAGCGGGAGCTGGCCGAAAAGGTAGGCAAGAAGCACGCCCTCCTGGTCACCAGCGGCACGGCGGCGCTGATCTGCGGGCTGGCGGGGATGGAGGTGGGCCCCGGGGATGAGGTGATCGTTCCCGGCTATACCTTCATCGCCTCCGCGCTGGCTCCGCTCGCAGTGGGTGCGCTGCCGGTGATCGCGGAGGTGGACGAATCGCTGACCCTCGACCCGGCGGACGTGGAGGCCAAGATCACCGACCGCACCAAGGTCATCATGCCGGTGCACATGTGCGGGCTGCCGGCGGACATGACGGCCATCCGCAGGATCGCCCGTCGGCACGGGGTGAAGGTGCTGGAGGATGCCTGCCAGGCCGACGGCGGTTCGTTCCGCGGGCGGCGTCTGGGGTCCCTCGGCCACGCGGGCGCCTTTAGTTTCAACTTCTTCAAGAACATCACCGCGGGCGAAGGCGGCGCCCTGGTCACCGATGACAGCCGTCTTTTCAGCCGCGCCATTATCCACCACGACGGCGGACTGGGGTTCTGGGAGCACGGAAAGAGGCTCTCCTCCCCTCTCTTCGCGGGGTGGAACTTCCGGGCCAGCGAGATCCAGGGCGCGATCCTCCGCGTACAGTTGCGCCGCATTGACGGGCTGCTGAAGCGCAACCGCGCGCACAAGGCGAGGCTCATGAACGCCCTCGCCGATCACCCGAAGCTGGCCTTCATCAAGCACCACGACCTGGCCGGCGACTGCGCCAACGTGCTGGGCTTCTACTTCCCCTCCGAGAAGAAATCCCGCGCCTTCATCGCGGGGATGGCCGCCCAGGGTGTCTGGACCTGGACTCCCATTGACTCCGGCAGGCACGTCTACTCCAACTGGGAGCCGGTGATGGAGCAGCGCGGCTCGTACCATCCCGCGCTCGACGCCTTCAAGCGGCCGGAGAACCAGAGCTCGAAGGCGCGCTATACGCCGGACATGTGCCCGCAGACCCTGGACGTGCTACGCCGCACCGTCTACCTCGACATCAGGCCGGAGTGGAAGGCGGCCGATGTGCGGAGGCGGATTCGCGCGTGCCAGGAGGCTGCGAAGGGCATGTAGGGCGGGGCAGTCTATGTTTACCCGCCTTTCCGTGTGGCCGGCTGCCCCGCCGGCCATTCCGTGGCGCAGATTTTCAATCTGCGGCCGTGCTGTAGGGCGGGGATACCCATCCCCGCCAAATCACCTCACACAACCGAACTACCCTCCGCAATCTCTGCTTGCGTGGCGGGCAAAGGTGTGCCCGCCCTACAACACCTGTTGCCTTGCTCTCTCCGCGCGAGATGTGGTAGACTCCTGCACAGCCGAATAGCGCACAGGCGTCGAAGGGGAGAGTAGGCGGGGATGGTCCGCCAGAGAGGCGTGCCCGGAGGCTGAAAGGCGCGCCCGGAGCCCAACCGCTGAAGTTCACCCCGGAGCCGCATTCCTGAAGTCCGCATGGATGGGTAGGGAATGCCGGAGATCCGCCGTTATCGGAGCCATGAGATGCCCGCTGCCGGATCGAGGCGGGAATGAGGGTGGTACCGCGGAAGCCCACGACTTTCGTCCCTGACGAGGCGTGGGCTTTGTTGCATCAAGCCATGCAGAGAGCAGGGTGACGAGATGAGCGATTGGACTGTTGAGGACATAGAGAAGCTCGGCGAGCAGGTGGAGGCGGAGGCCGCAGCCGCTCCGGATTTGCAGGCCTTGGAACAGGTCCGCATCGCTTACCTGGGCCGCGAGGGGCGGATTACCGCGGCCCTGAAGGCGATCGGCAAGATGCCCGCCGACCAGCGTCCGGCCGCGGGCAAGGCCGCCAATCTGGCGCGCCAGCGGGCCCAGCAGGCGATCGCCTCCAGGCGCAAAGAGTTGGAGGCCGCTCAGACGCGCGCCGGGGCCGACGACCAACTCGACGTAACGCTCCCTGGGGTGGGGCCGGAACTCGGCCACCGCCACCCGATCATGATCGTCCTCGAGGAACTATGCGACATCTTCATCGGCATGGGCTATGAGGTCGTCTCCGGCCCTGAGGCGGAGTGGCAGGCCCTCAACTGGACGGCCCTCAATTATCCGCCCGACCATCCGGCGATGGACGAGCAGGCGAGTTTCTACGTCAATGACGAGGTGATGCTCCGCACCCACACCTCCCCGGTGCAGATCAGGGCGATGCGCGCGCGACATCAGCCCGACTGTCCGGTCCGGCAACTCGATTGGCGGGTGCCCCCGATGGAGGTGCTGGGCCACTGCCGGTGCACCCCCTCGCCGGTGCGCGTGGTGGTGCCCGGGCGCACCTACCGCCGGGAGAGCGTCACCCTCACCCACCACGATATCTTCTATCAGTTCGAGTGCCTGCTGATCGGAGAGGGCATCTCCTTCGCCGACCTGCACGGCACCATGGCCACCTTCGTCCGGGAATATTTCGGGCCGAACACCCGCATCCGCTTCCGCCCCGACTTCTTCCCCTTCACCGAGCCCAGCGCCGACTTCTCCATCAACTGCGAGATGTGCGGGGGAGAGGGGTGCAGGTTCTGCAAGGACAGCGGCTGGGTGGAAATCGGGGGGTCCGGCCTGGTGCATCCCAACGTGCTCACCGCCGGGGGATATGACCCGGACAAGGTGAGCGGATTCGCCTTCGGGTTCGGCGTGGACCGGCTCGCCCAGCGGCGGTTCCATATCGAGGACATACGTACCCTGTACGAAAATGACATGCGCTTCCTCCGCCAGTTCTGAGGCCGCCCAGTACGACGCCATCGCGGAGTTGTACGACGGCTA
>JALGTT010000149.1 GCA_029821235.1 Candidatus Hebobacteria bacterium
GGGCTGGGCATTCTCTGATGCCCAGCCGCAGGGGAGGTTGCGACGCGAGGGGTGGATGGTCTGTTGTAGTCGGGCGGGGCGGCGAAGCCTCCTTTGTCCGCCGAAGGCGGACTCAGTTGCCCAGGGACTGCCCGTCCTACAGACGGCCTTCCTCTTGCACCCGCCTCTCCGCCAACTCCACATAGGCCGGGTCGACGTCCACGCCGATCCAGAGGCGGCCGAGCTGCGCGGCGGCGACACAGGTGGAGCCCGACCCGCAGAACGGGTCCAGCACCAGAGAGCCCCTCCAGGAGTACAGCTTGATCAGGCGCCGGGGCAGCTCCACCGGGAACGGGCTCGGGTGGCCGATCTTCTTCGCGGAATCGGTGGGGAACTGCCAGATGCTCTTCGTGTAGGCGGTGAACTCCTCGCTGGTGACATCCGGCTCGGCCTTCGCCTGCTCCGCGCTGGCCGGGTCGGGCGGCGGCAGGCGGAACTGGTCCTTGCAGAACACCATGATGAACTCGTGCACATCCCGCAGGGTGGGGTTGCTGGGGCTGCGCCAACTCCCCCAGGCGGTGGACACCCCCACGGAGGCGGCCTTGTCCCAGATGATCTCCCCCCGCATCAGGAACCCCAACTCGATCAACTGCTGGGTGATATAGGATTGCAGCGGCAGATACGGCTGGCGGTCCACCCCGGCCACGTTCACGCAGATGCGCCCGCCCGGCCGCAGCACCCGCCTGCACTCCGTCCACACGTCCCGCAACAGGGCGAGGTACTCCTCCAGGGGCAGCGCGTCATTGTGGTTCTTGTACTTCTTGCCCACATTGTACGGCGGCGAGCAGATCACCAGGTCCACCACCTCATCCTCGATCATGTCGAGGCGGCGGCTGTCAGCGCAGTAGATACAGTTGGCGATGGTGCGCGCGCCGACAATGGGTTGAGCGGAGCAGTCCACGTTCATCCTCGATAGTCCATTCTCTGCCCTCGGGCCAATGCCCTACCTGGGTGGAGTCAGCGGAGCCTTCCATACCAGCCCGCGAGCCCGGAGAGCATCATCTGCACGGCGATGGTGGCCACCACCAGGCCGGTGATGCGGATGAGAGGCCCCATCACATGGCGCGCGGAGAGCATGCGGCCGATGTGGCGTCCGGCGAGCATGAGAATCAAGTTCACCAGCACCGCCGCGGTGAGCGAGAGGCAGGTGGCCGGCACGCCGGACTCGGCCGAGAATGAGATGGCAGCGGTGATGGTGGCCGGGCCCGCAATGAGGGGCGAGGCCAAAGGCACCACCGCCACCTCGCAAAGCTGCTCCTTGGATGGCACCTCGAAGAAGACGCCCTTGGTGAGGGCATTGATTCCGATCAGGAGCAATATCAGTCCCCCGGCGATGCGCAGGGAGTAGAGGTCTACGTGGAAGATGCTGCGGAGAAGAAAGTTGCCGGCGGCCGCGAGCGCGATCAGGATCGCCAACCCGATCGCCGAGGACTGCACGCAGATGCGGTTTATCTCCGCCGGCTTGGTTTCCTCCGGGAGCATGGAGAGGATGAATATCTTGCTCACCGGGTTGATCAGCGCCAGCATGTAGAGCGTGTTGGTTACGAACGGCTCCATACCTCGCACCTTCCATCGGCGGCCCGTCCCACCGCATGGTTACCATATCGAGGAAAACTATGCTTCTTGGCCACCGACAGCGCGATGGACGCGCGCGCCTGAAGAACACCGCTCTCTAGCGGGGCTCTTGTGCCGTCTCCCCCATCTTCACCTGCACGCGCACTTCCGCGCCTTCGGGCGCGGCGGGGATGAGGTTGCCCTCCACCGGCTTGCCGTCCACGATTACTTCGCGCACCCCGCGGCAGATTCCTTTCGGCTTCTCCACCGCGATCTCGTAGCGCGCGCCGCGGAACAGCCGGGTCACCTTGAACCCCGTCCAGTCCGACGGGACACACGGGGCGATGCGGAGGCCGTCGTAATCCGGCCGCACGCCGAGCATGTACTGCGAGGCGGTGACGAGGGCCCAGCCGGCGGTGCCGGTCATCCACGCCCGCCCCGCCCGGCCGTGCAGCGGGTGCTCGAACCCGGCCACGAACTGGCTGAAGATGTAGGGCTCCATGTGGTGGATGTCGGCGATCTCGTTCTTGGTGCTGGGCAGGAACGAATGGTAGTACTCCCAGGCGCGGTCCCCGCGCCCCAGCAGGCACTCGGCGATGATCGCCCAGTTCATGGGGTGGTTGAAGATGCCGCCGTTCTCCTTCAGGCCGGGGGGCACCACGCTGTTCGCACCATAGCGCGGGTTGTATCTCGTGTAGGCGGGCGCGTTGAGGACGATGCCGTACTTGGTGAACAGGCGCTCGTGCACGGAGTCCATGGCGCGGAGGGCGCGCTCCTTGGGGGCGAGGCCCGCGAACACCGACCAGGACTGGGGCATGTGGTCGATCTGATTCTCGTGTGACTGCTTGGAGCCGACCGGCTCCCCGTCCCCGATGAAGGCGCGCATGTACCAGTCGCCGTCCCAGGCGGCCTCGTTGATGATGCGGGCCATCTCCTCCGCCCGCGCCTGCACCGGCGCGGGGTCGCCCTCCACCTCGGGCCGGGAGAGCAGGGCCGTCAGCTCGCGCGCCGCCCAGATGAACAGCATCCCCGTCCACACGCTCACCGAGCCCTTCTCCAGGTTCAGGCCGTCGTTCCAATCCATCATCCGCATCAGCGGCAGGCCGTGCAGCCCCCGCTGGCCCCACGACCAGTCGAGGATGCGGAGCAGATGGTCCAGCGCGGGCGCGGAGCCGCCGTCCATGAAGGGGATCTCCTCCTTCAGGAAGTCGAAGTCCCCGGTCTCCTTGATGTAGGCGCACACCGCGGGCACCACCCACAGCGGCGAGTCGGAGGCCGGGGTGGCGAGTTGCCCCTCGAGCGTGGCCCCGCCCTCTCCTGCGATCCCGATCTCCCCGTCCCCGAACATATAGCCTCCGGCCACCATCGCCGCCAGGTCCCCCTCCAGCGCGTACTCGTGGGTGGTGACCCCGCTCTGGAACTGGTGCTTCAGCAGCAGGCGCAGCCGCTCCCGCACGTCTCCCGGCAGCATGTGCATGATGCCGAGGACATCCTGGCTGGTGTCCCGGTAGCCGCGGGGCGTGAGGAAGGTGTTCACCGTCTGGTATGCGTTCCACGAGTTGACCACCGCATTCATGCCCTCGTGCGGGGTCTCGATCTGGAGGGTGCTGAGGCGGCTGTCCCAGTGCTTCTTCACCTCTTCCAGCGCGGCGCGCGCGTTCTCCGGCCGGGTGTAGTGGTCCAACTTCTCCCGCCACTCCGTCCCCTCGTCATCCACCCCCAGCACGAAGACGATGGCGTCCTCCGCGCCGGGGTCGAGGTGCAGTTTCAGGTGGAGGGCGGCGATGGGGTCCCAGCCGTAATACTGCTTCCCGGAGCACCGCCCGCGCTCCACCGCGACGGGGTTGCCCTCATCCCGCCACATGCCGATGAACTCGGAGCGCTGCACATCGAAGGATTCCGGCTGCCGGCCGCACCCGAAATAGGCGCGGTGGAGGACGAACACCTCGTCTCCCTTGGGCGGACCGCTGTCGCTGCGGGTCTCGTTGAACACCACCCCCTCCTCGCAGCGCACAACGCCCACGTACTTCGACGCCTGCTGATTCAGCAGGTCCTTCACCACCCCCCACAGGCAGAACTCGGCATAGGTGAACAGATCCAGATCGCGCGGACGGTCGGAATCGTTGCGGATGGTGCAGATCCACAGCTCCAGCCGCTCCCCCACCGGCACCACATAGGTGACCTCGGAGGCGATCCCGTCCCGCTTCGCGCGGACGGTGGTGTAGCCCATGCCGTGCCGGCACTCGTACTCGTCCAATTCCGCCATCACCGGCTGCCAGGTGGCGGACCAGATTGCGGGCGCGCCCTTCTCGCTCTCTTCCCTCAGGTACAGATACCTCCCCGGCCGGTCGTCGGGGAGCCGCCGCGGGTGCTCCCGCAGCACCCGCATCAGACTCATATCTCCCGCATACGAGTACCCCCCGCCCGTGTGGCTCACCACCGCCCGGTAGCCGATATGCCCCAGGTAGTTGCACCACGGCGCCGGCGTATCCGGGCGCTCGATCACGTACTCGCGATTGGCTTGGTCGAAGCGGCCGTAACGCATTCTGCAGTCTCCTCGGTTCACTTGCCCAGGTACTTGCCGAACCAGTCCAGCGTCCGGTTGAGGGTGTCGCAGACATACCGCGGCGCCGAGCCGGCGAACCCGTGCCCGCCGGTCGGGTAGCGCACGAAGGCGGACTCCACTCCCCCGTGGTGTAGACGATCTCGGAGTGGGAGATGGGCACCCGCCAATCGTCCTCCGCGTGGAGCAGCAGCAGGGGGGTCTTGATCTTGTGGGCGTGGCTGGAGGCGGATACGCGCCGGTACTCCGGCAGCCGCTCCCAGGGCGGCCCGCCCAGTTCCTGCTCCGACCACTGCGGCATATCGGCCGAGTAGTAGAACATCGGCTCATCGGTGGCCGCGCACTGGGCGACCCCGGCCGCAAAGCGATCGGTGGTGCCCAGCAGCCACACCGTCATGAACCCGCCGTAGGAGGCTCCCGTCACCCCCACCCGGCTCCGATCCACCTGGCCCTTGCGGATCACGTGATCCAGGGCCGCCAGGTAGTCCCGGGAGTCGTTGGGGCCCCACTTGCCCACCACGGAGGTGTTGAATCTCCGTCCATACCCGGTGGAGCCGCGGCAGTTGGCGAAGATCACGATGAACCCCTTCGCCGCCAGCACCTGTGTGCTCAGCCTGAAGGTCTCCAGGAATGCGTGGTAGGGCCCGCCGTGGGTCAGCACCACCGCCGGCCGCTTCGCGCCGGCCCGCAAGCCGGGCGGCTTCACCATCCACCCCTGAATTCTGGTGCCGTCGAAGGACTCACACCAGAAGGACTCGGCCTTCGCCAGCGCCTTGCCGCGCACGAATGCCTCGTTCTCCCGGGTCAGCGCCCGCTCCCCCTGGCCGGAGGCGTCACAGCAGAACAATTCCTCCGGGTGATCGAAGGGGGCATGGGTGAAGGCGATGTCCCCGGTCTGCGCGGCCACCGTGTATCCCCCGACGACGCGCTCCTTGGGGAGCACCCGGGCCACCTCTCCCCCCAGGTCGGCCCGCCAGAGGGAGCAGAAACCCTCGTCATAGCACTGGAAATACACGCCCGAGCCGTCGGCCGCCCACCTGGGCGATCCCGGCAGGCGGTCCAGAGAGGCGCTCAACGAGGTGGGCCTCCCGCCTCGAACCGACTGAATATACAGTTCCTGTGACAGCCAGGGGATCCGCTCCTCCTCAGAGCCGGTGAACGCCAGCCACTTGCCGTCCGGCGACCACACGGGCTCGCCCGCGCCCCCGGAGAGGTTGGTGAACCGGCGCGCTTTGCCGCCCTTGGCGGGCACCAGCCAGATGTCTGCCACCAGGTCCCAGTCCGGCTTCCGGCCGCGGTTGGAGACGAAGGCGATCAGTTTGCCGTCCGGCGACCACGCGGGATGGGAGTCATCGCAGTTCCCATCGGTTATCTGTTTGAGCTTGCCGCCGTCGGCCGGCACCACGTAGATGTGCCGCCGCTCCTCCTTGGGCAGGAAATCGGTCGAGCGATAGCGCAGTTCGTCGGTCTCCTTCACATCGGTGGCATAGACGCGGCCCCGTTTCACCTGGAACTTGGGCTTCTTCTCGTAGCCCTCCTCGTCCTCCGGCTTGGGGTTGCGGGCGAGGAAGGCGATCTGCTTTCCATCCGGGGACCAGAGCGGCTCGGAGGCCCCCTGCTTCAAATCGGTCACCTGCTTCGCCTCCCCGCCCTCCACGGAGATCACCCAGATCTGGGGCTTCGCCTTGTCGTCGTCCTTCTCGGGCGCGACGAAGGCGAGGCGCTTCCCATCGGGCGACCAGCGGGGCGAGCCGTCCCGGTGGTGCCGGTTGGTGAGCTGGAGGCGCCGCTTCCCATCGGTCGAGACCAGCCAGATGTCGGACAGCCACCGGTCCTTCTGGCGGTCGGCCTGGGAGATTACGCAGGCGACCCACTTGCCGTCCGGTGAGACCTGGGGATCGGCAATCGTTCGCAGGCGATAGACGTCTTCTGGGCTAACAGCACGGCGAGCCATAAGGAACTCCTGAGTTACAAGTTGTGGTGGACCGCGGTGTCCCGTCTCTCCGGCGGGCTAGTCTCCGGCCACGGCCGCCATGAACTCCCGCATGTACTCCGGCAGATAGCCGTAGTACACGCTGGTCACCAGCGGCCCGTCACGCACCGCGGGAGCGTCCACATAGGTGGCGCCCGCGTTCTCGACATCCACGGCCATGTCGTGCGGGCAGGCCACCTTCCGCCCCCGCACCACCTCCGCGGAGACCAGCACCCACGGCCCGTGGCAGATGGCCCCGACCACCTTGTCCATCGCCACCATCTCCCGGATCAGGTCGCAAACCTCCCCGCGGTCCCGAAGGAACAGCGGGCCGTAGATGCCCCCGGGCAGGTGAACGGCGTCCAGTTCTTCGGCCCTCAGCACGGCGAGCGCATGCGTGGTGGTGAAGGGCAGCCCGTCCAGGCCATGGCGGCCCTCGCCGTAGACGGTGGCGTCCGCCTCCGGCCCGGCCACCAGCACCTCTGCTCCCGCCTCCTTGAGGCGATAGTACGGGAACAGGAACTCGTGCTCGTGATAGCCATCCGCGATCAAGATGGCGATTTTCTTGCCCTCAAGCCGCATCTGAAGTTGCTCCCGTCGCACACCGCGATCTTCTTGGCACTGCTTCGACGGAGATGCGAGGAATCCCCCATCACAGTGTCACAAGGAGGGTGCATCCACGCACAGAACCCCCTTCGGCAGAGAATCTGGCCTGAGCCCACGCGAGTGCGGCGCGCGCGGGCCGGGAGGAGCGATCATGTCCGAGGAACTGAATTTCGAGAAGGTATTCGCCGAATTCCCCAAGGTGCGGTTCCCCTATGACAAGAGCTTGCCGGTGAGGGGCTGGCTGGTCCAGGGGCCCAAGCAGCAGGTGGTGTTCTGGCACTCCAAGGTGCAGTACGAGAGCGAGGAGCACAGCCACCCCTACGCGGAGTGGGGGATCGTGATCACCGGCTGGTGTGACATCATCACCCCCGAGGGGAAGCGGAGATACCACGCGGGGGAGGTGTTCCACCTCGCGCCCGGCGTTCCCCACGCCTCGGTCACCTCCGACGACTACCGCTCCATGGACGTGTTCTTCTCCCCCAATCACCTGCAGGCCGAGCCGGAGGAGTAGGGGGACATGGCCTCTTCCTCGTCGCGAGAGAGAATGCTCGGCGCCATCGAGGGCGGGCCGGAGGCGCCCATTCCCTGTTCCTTCATGATCTTCCGCGCCCTCCGCGCCAGGTGCGCGGATGAGTTCGAGTTCGCCCGCCGGCAGATGGAGTTGGGCCTGGACGCGCGCGTGCAACTGGACGACCTTCCCATCAGCTTTCCGCCGGAGGTGGCGATCACCGAGTGGCAGGAGGAGGGGCTCCTCCACCGCGCCTACAAGACCCCCGCCGGCACCCTCACCGCGACGTGCAAGCACACGGACGACTGGCCCTATGCCACCAGCATCCCCATCTTCGACGACTGGTTCAGCCCGCGGGCGGTGAAGTATCCCGTCACCGGCCCCGACGACCTGCCCGCGCTTCGCTCCCTGTTGGCCCCGCCGACGGCCGAGGAGGTCGCCGAGTTCCGCGAGCAGGCGGCGGCCAGGAAGAAGTTCGCGCGGGAGCACGGGCTGCTGTTCACGGGGGGCTGGAAATCCCAGCGGTTCGTCTCCGGCGAGGACAAACTGCTGGTCGGGGACAACGGCGGCACCGGCACGGTGATAGATACGCTGATGTGGCTGTGCGGGGGCACCGAGCCCCTGCTCTGGGCCTTCGACCAGCCCGACTTCTTGCGGGAGTTGATCGGAGTTGTCGAGGAGTGGAACCGGGCGCGGCTCGCCCTCCACCTGGAGGCCGGGGTGGATCTGGTGATGCGGCGGGCCTGGTATGAGGGGACGGAGTTCTGGTCCCCCAAGCTCTACCGCGAGTTCATCCTCCCCGGCCTGGCCGCGGAGGTGGAGATGGCCCACCAGGCGGGGGCGAAGTTCGGATACATCATCACCTCCGGCGTCACCGCCATCGCCGACCTCATCCTGGAATCAGGCGCGGACGTGATGGTGGGGGTGGACCCGGGGGAGGGGAAGGGGACCAGCCTGGCCGAGGTGCGCGACCTGTTCGGCGGCCGCATCGGCCTGTGGGGTCTCCTGGGCCCGACCGGTCGTTTCATCCTCTGCCCGGTAGACAACGTGCGGGCGGATACGGAGAACGCGTGGCGGAATGTGAAGGTGTTCATCGAGACCTGGCGATTTCTGACCGAGGGAGCATGAGATGGCGAAGAAATCGGCGGATACTTTCTTCAAGCAGGCGGTGAGGCAGTGCGGCCTGGGCGCGGTGGACTGGGTGCTGCGCTTCGCCCAGGACGTGGACCCCGACTCCCCGGAGTACGGCGGGGTGCGGAACGTCTACTATCCCCTGGAAAAGGTGTTCCCCAGGCGCGGCCACGGCCTCTGTCTCACCTGGTCGGCCTGCCTGGCGGGGTTCGCCGCCCTGGCGGCCTACGAGGCCACCGGGGACGAGTTCTACCTCGACCGCGTGAACCTCATCGCGCGCTATGTGAAGAGCAACCAGAACCTGGACGAATCCGACGAGGCGCGGTACGGCACCTTCGCGGTGAGCAAGGACCGCCAGTTCGTGGATGTGCCGGACGCCTCCTGGGCGGGCAACATCTTCCTGCACCTCTACCGCCGCACCGGGGACGAGGAGTACCTGCACCGGGCGCGGCTGGCCGCGGACTGGCTGCTGCGGGTGGCCCGCATGTCCCACGGCGGGTTCGCCACCTACTTCATACTGCCCACCAGGACGCCCTGTGCCTACAGCCATGGCAGCGACGGCCAGCACGGCATGTTCCTCGCCCACCTCCACGAGGTCACCGGCGAGGAGAAGTACGCGGAGCCCCTGAAGCCCCTGGCCGATATGCTCTCCGGCCCCGGCCAGCACGAGAGCGGCGCCTACTACACCAGCCTCCGCGCGGACGGCACCCCGGTTTTCGAGGGTTTCGACGACGAGGCCGGCCACCCGCTGATCGAGGGTACCGAGCGCATGGACACCGGCCCCCGCCAGAACTACTACGCGGCCCTCTTCCTCATCCAGCAGTACCGCCGCGACGGAAATCAGCGCTACCTGGAGAGCGCGCGCAAGTGCGCGGAATGGTCCATTGACCTGTTCCACCGCTTCGGCTACTTCCCGGACTGGCTCACCTATGCGGAGGAGGGCTGGGTGGAGAGCGACCCGCTGGTGGATGTCGCCTCCCCGGGGGCGATGATCCGGGTGTGGCTGGCCCTGGACGAAGCGGCCCCCGACCCGCGCTGGCGGGAGGCCTGCGCGGAGATGGCGGAATGGGAGATGCGCTGGCAGCGCAACTGCCCGCAGTTCCCCGACCTGCACGGGGCCATCATCGCCAGCGCGCGCATCGCCGTCGCCTACTACGTCTCCTTCGCCGCCTGGGGAATGCTGGACCTGGCCGCGAGCCTGTAACGTTCTCCTGTGCAGGGCGGGGCAGTCCCTTGGGCTCCGTAGCCTTGGCGAAAGAGCCTTGTTGCTCCGCCACCTGTTCTGCGGCGCGGAGGCATCCGTCGGCCCTGTGGCGGATTTTCGATCTGTGGCCCGTGCGGTTTCGCGCGGCGAGACCCGAATACAGGCGGGCTTGGGAA
>JALGTT010000150.1 GCA_029821235.1 Candidatus Hebobacteria bacterium
TGACGCCGCGTGAAGTAACGATAGGAGACTGCGAGGAGCATTCCTGCTGCTTCTGGCCCCGATCGCGGCGGAGCAGGGGAAAGAGGCCGAGGAGGGTTCCTTGCGGAACAAATTGGGCGGTGCTATAATCTAAGCCTTGTGGGGACAGGCGCGCGCGTGCGGGGGAGGTGACAGTGCGTGCCGGGGGTTGTCGGTGAGGCAATAACCAGCCGTAGAAACGGGCGAGTGACTGGCTGGACCTGCCGCATGCAGGCCGCCGTCCCGGCCGGAGGCCTAGCGACATGGCGGTGCAACCTATTCTCGGCCTAGACATCGGAACCAGCCGGATCAAGTTCGTGGAGGTGCGGGGCGACCGCGGGGGCTTGCGGGTCACCGGGGCCGGCATCGGGCTGACTCCGCGCGACAGCATTGCCAACGGGGTGATCGTGGACCCCGCTGCCCTGGGCGCGGCGGTGCGCCAGTTGCTGGATCAGTACGGCATCAAGACGAAGGCCGTGATCAGCTCGGTGGCGAGCCAGTCCTCGCTGGTGGTGAGACCCATCGAGGTCCCCCGCATGACCCGGCAGGAGTTGGCGCAGACCATGCAGTGGGAGGTGGAGCGCCACATTCCCTTCGCCGCCAGCGAAGTGGTGATGGACTTCGAGCCCCTGGTGGACCCGGATGCGCTGCCGCCGGAGGCGCAGAACATGGATGTCCTGCTCGCGGTCGCGCAGGAGGACATGATCAACGCCCACGTGGAAACCTTGCTGGAGGCGGGGCTGGACCCGCAGGCGGTGGACGTGGAGCCGCTCTCCGCCTGTCGCTCGCTGATCGACATCAATCGCGACCGGGGGGCCTACGACCAGACCTATGCTTTGTTGAACGTGGGCGCCACCACCACTGACTTGAGCGTGATCCGCGGCGGTCTGCTTAGCTTCACCCGGCCGGTCCCGCTGGCCGGCGACAACATCACCAACGCCATCGCCGAGGCCCTGGGCTACGAGTTCCACGAGGCGGAGCGGGTGAAGTTGGAGGAGGCGGCCATCTACCTGGACGGAGCCGCGGGAGCGGACCGGCCGCAGTTGCCGGGCGAAACCGCGCCGGCGGCGGATGAGGGGCTGACCATGCCCACCACCCCGGATGCCGGCGAACAGGCACCTCCGACCAAGGTGTTCGACTTGGACCAGGAGGCGCAGGCCGAACAGGCGGCGCCGGAGCCTCCGCCCGCGGCGGGGGAGGAGGAACAGTCGGCAGAGCCGGTGCTTCCCGTCGTGCGCACCCCAGGGGCCGGCTCCACCGCGAGACAGGTCTACGAGGCGCTGTTGCCGACCGCGGTGGAGTTGGTGAGCGAGGTGCGTAGGTCGGTCGAGTACTACTCCAGCCGCTTCCCGGAGGCGCGGGTGGACCGAATCCTGCTCTTCGGCGGCACGGGCAAGTTGCCCAACCTGGCGGAGTTCCTGGCCAACGAGGTGGGAATCCCGGTGGAGGTGGGCGATCCCTTCCAGCGGGTCGAGGTCGAGGGGGATGCGGTGGCCCCGGAGATCGTGGATGCCGACAAGTGCCTGATGCCAGTGGCGGTTGGGCTAGCAATCAGAGATCTGATGGAGTGAGCAGGGGAGTCACATGATCAAGATTAACCTGCTGCCAAGCCACATCCTGGAGAGTCGCCGGGTAAAGTCCCTGTTGCGGCTGATCGTGGTGGTGTTGGTGGTGATCACCGGGCTGCTCCTCGCCTATGTGTTTGGCCCGGCTCCGTTCTGCCTGGCGCGCCAGGAGAGAGCGGCTGAACAGCGCCTGAACAAGTCCATCGCGGCCGCAAGTGAGGTGGACGCAATCAAGGCCGAAGCAGATGCCATCGCAAAGGCCTCCCAGGATGTGGCGGCATGGGTCGGCTGGGTGGAGAGGGCCGACCGCAGGCCGAAGGAATGGGTGGCCTGGATCAAGCTGCTCAACAAGTACATCCCGGCGGATGTGGTGCTGTCTTCCATCCCGCAGCCCGCCTCCACCATCACCCTCACCGGGTACACGAGCGATTTCAAGGCCGCCTGCCGCTGGTATCTCAACATGCTGCGGTGTGAGATGCTGGACGGGCCGCCCGACTCGGTGAGGTTCAGCACTCCCACCACGGGATGGCCGGAAACCCCGATCGTAGGAGACAACCCGAGGATGAAGCAGGTAGTGACCATCACCCTGCCGATCTCCCAGAGATACCTGCCCATGTTGCAGCCGATTGCGCCGCCGGCCTCGGCGGGAATCGGCGGGGGTCGCGGTGGACGCGCCGGAGGCCGCATGGGTGGCGGCCGCGGCGGCGGAGGAGGCCGCAGGGGCGGCGGGGGAGGCCCCATGGGTGGAGGTCGGGGTCGCGGCCGTCGTGGCGGCCCATGAGGGAAGTTGAAGGAGAATCGCGGTGACACAACTGCGGCTAACTCGAGTCCAAGTAGCTGCCGGCGGGCTGGCGATCGCGGTGGCCATCTGCGCCATCTTCTTCTTCCTGTTCATCCGCCCGAAGAGGGCGCGCATCGCCAACATGGAGACGAGGGCGGCGGAAAACGAAGAATATGTGAAAGCGAACCGGCCCAAGTACGAGAAGATGCTGGCGGAGGCGAAGGCAAACGCGATCAAGTACCGCGAGAAGTACGACGAGATCATGGAAACGCGAATGCCAGACGTCTCCTTGGAGGATCCGCTGGCGGCGATGTTCCGGCTCCAGGATCTTCCCAAGGAGGAGGCGATGGTGATCTCCTCCTGGTTCAACAGCACGGGCGCGCAGGTGAGCGGATACAGTTTCCCGGCCTTCCCCACCGACCTGCCCAACCCGGCGGCGCGCATGCTGCCCGAACTGAGATGGAATCTCAGCGTGACGGTGAAGGACCTTCCCGCCTTTCTCGACTGGCTGGAGAAGCTGCCGGAAGCGCCGCGCTTCCTGGTGTTGGAAGGCATCGGCCTGCCGGGCATGAGGCCGCCGGGGACGCCCTTCACCGCGACCGTTTCGGTCACCCTGTATGAATGGGTGAAGAGACCGCAGCGGCCCGCGGTGGCCGCCGCCGGAGCGCAGACGACCGGCACGGCCGCTCCCGCCGCGGCGGGAGCAGGCGGACGACGGGGTGGCGGGCGCCGGGGCGGAGGGCGCCGGGGATGATGTCCACCTGTCGGAGGGCGGCGGGTTGCGCGGGAAGGTGGGAGGTGTGCGACGCGCCGAAGGGCATCGGTCGCACCAGGAGTGAACGATGAGTTTGAGCCAGATCGATCGGAAGAAACTGATGATCGCGGCCGGCGTAGTGGTCGTGGCTCTGATCGTGCTGGTGTTTGTGCTCAGGGGGAGCAGGCGCCAAGCATCTCAGGCGGGACCAGCAGGCGCGTTCGCGGGAGGAGAGCAGACGGCGGCCGGCACGGGAACCGCAGCAGAGGGCTCCGCCCCGGCCGCGCCGGGGACGGAGGAGCAGGCCGCGGCCGGGGAAGCAGAAGCGCCGACCGGGGCCATGCTGGGAGCCGTGCGCCTGGGTGCGGGTTCCGATGTGGTGACGCGCCCGGATCCGTTGCTCACCTTCGATCCGCCGCCGGTGCCGACCCCGCCGGAGCTGCTGGTGAACCCGCCGCCGGTGGCACTGGTGCCCGGGGGACTGCGCCCGGAGATCCCGCCGGAGATCGCGGCTCCGGAATCCGTCCAGATCGGCCGCTATCGGGTGGCCGGCATCATGTTCAACGACGGCGCGTTTGCCATTCTCGAGGCGGAGCCGGGGCAGACGTTTGTGGTGAGGCCCGGGGATGTCGTGGAGAACAACCTGATCACCGCCATCGCCAGGGACTCCATCTATCTGGTGGACAGCGCGGGTAGGCGATGGCGGGTGGAACTGCGGGGAAGGGGTCCAGGTGGAGTCAGTCTCTCCTCCAGCGCGGGCGCGACGGGTACCATCGCAGGAATGCCGGGAAGCCCCCCCACGGGGTTCTGACGCCCCCCCCTGCGGGAGATGTCGCATGGTGTCGTTTGGGTATTAACAGCGGTAATCGGATTGTGCTAGAATATGCCGCACGGACGACGGGCGAGATGCCCAGGGTCGTCGGAGGTAGGTGAAATGGCCGACAAGAGAATTCGTTGGATGGCAATCGGGATCGGTATCGTGCTGGCCGTCTGCCTGGCGTTCGCGTTGAGCGCCCCGGGACGGGCCCAGGGGGACGAGCAACAGATAACGCTCGACTTGAGGGACGCCACCCTGGAGTCTGCGCTTCGCATGTTGTTCCGGGACACCCCGTACAGCTACAGCCTGGCCCCGGGACTGGGGAATCTCACCGTGACCTTGAAC
>JALGTT010000425.1 GCA_029821235.1 Candidatus Hebobacteria bacterium
GCCGATGCCCACCAGCCGGCCCTGCTGCTTCCTGCCCTCGCTCCAGGGCGACAGCAACTTGCCGGCATCCACGAAGGCCTCGCCCCTGGAGACATACAGCGGCTCCAGCACGGCAGGGTCGTAAGTGACAGTCACCCGGCAGGAGAAGAATCGCCTGGCCGGGGCCAGTTTCACAGAGATGGGGATCATCGTGGGCTTGCCATCGGTGCGAGCGGGCACGGTCTGGCTCTGCGGGTACACGCGGAACTCAGGGGTGAGTTCGGGTACGACGATGGCGGTGGTCGCGCTCGTCGGCTTCGCACCCGCGGCGACGGCCTTTACCTCGATGGTGAGCGTTCCGGTGGGCAGCCCCAGCGCGCGCACCTGCCAGGTGATGGTCTCCGGCCGATCGGGGGCGAGGCGCGGCCGGACGACGACCGCGGACTGTCCCTTCGCGAGTTCCAGGCCGGGCGGGAGATCCAGGGTCACCACCAGGTTTTCTCCGGTCTGCGCCCCCTGGTTGACGGCCGTCACCTTCACCGGGAACGGGTTGGGCGAATCACCTTCACCGGGAACGGGTTGGGCGAATAGCGGTTCTGGGGGGTGACCGCGAGCCGCCGGGGCGCGCTGATGGAAAGGGAGATGTTCGGAGGGCTGATGACGATAATCTCCCTGGTGACCCGGTTCGGTTCGAGGTTCTGCGAGGTCACCACGGCCGCTATCTGCAACGGCCCCCATTCCTCGCCCGACGGCGCCGCCCGCCAGCCCAATTGCCTGGTCTCCCCGGACTTCAGCAGCCCCAGGTCAACCGTGGCATCTCCCTCCACCAGTTCGATGCCGGCCGGGAGTTTCAAGGTGCAGGTCGTGCCCCGGGAATCGAAGCCGCCGCTGTTCTCCACATAGGCGACGATGGAGAATTCCGTGCGCTCGTCGTAGTGGTAGTCGACCTCAGCGGGCGCGGTGAGGCCCAGGGAGAGTTGCGCGGGGCTCAGAGATACGCCGCCGACGCCGTAGAGGGTGGCATAGGTTCGGCTCTCGCCGGGCGCGAGGGGCCGCGGATCCCAGTAGAGGGCGACCGCGGTGTCCGGTTCCTGCTCACCGCGGCGCGTGAAGTCCGCGCCCGCGGGAAAAGTCGGCCAGCGTTCCCCAGTCCACCATTTCCACACGGTCGGGCGAAGTCAACCCCTTGCCCCGCAGAGTGCCCTGGGAGATGACCGCCGGCTGGGACAGGGAATCGAACGCCTGCCAGTAGTCCGGAATCTGGTCTCCCGTGAGGCGGGTGGCGGAGGTGATCGCCGATTCGCCCGCGCGCAGGGGAGCACCGTCGTTCTGGCCGAGCATGGTGTCGAGCATCACCCGCAGGCCGACCGCGTGCGGCTTCCCGCCGCGATTGGTGACCCGGTAGGAGATGCGCGCGGCATCCTTGACGCGGGTGGTGGGGCTGCGCGCCGGGCTGAGGGTCTGCGTGACCTCCAGGTCGCCGATCCTGACCACGCAGACGATGTCCTCGCCCTCCACCTTCGGCGCCTGCACTATCTCTCCCACCGGCGCGCCCTCGCCCTCCACCTTCGGCGCCTGCACTATCTCTCCCACCGGCGCGCCCCGCCCCGCGCGCCGCGAGGTGGGACCGCCGAACACGAACGCCCGGCCGTCCAGCATCACCGTGGTGTAGGAGGTCCACGGCTCCCGGCTGCCATAGATGAGCACCTGGTTGTCGTCGGAGGCGCGGGAGGGGTCTCCCCCCGTGGTGTCCACCGCGAAGCGGCCCGCCTCCTCCGGCCCGGCGTTGGCGCGGATGCGGATGAACTCGTTGCCGACCGAGACCACGGAGCCGGGCGCGCCCCGCGCCGCCTCCGCCTTGGGGGCCTCCGCCCGGACGGGAAACGCGAACGACACGAGCGCGCAGAGCGCCAGGCCGAGCGGCCATTTGCGAAGCATCATCTGCATTGGCGGGCTATCCTCGTTTGACCTTTCCATCCGTGAACTCGATGGTGACCTCTACCTTGCCGGGCGCCGGCTTGCCCTTCTTCATGCCTGGCTTGAACACCCAACCCTGTTCCAGGGCCCGTTTCGCCGCCTTGTCCAGCACCGCGTGACCGGAACTCTGCTTGACGACCACCGCCTGCACCTTTCCCTCCGGCCCCACCGTTACCGCGAGGGTCACCTTCCCCTCGAGCCGCGCGTCGAGAGCGCCCTTGGGATAGACGGGCAGGGGGGCCTCGGCCACGTGGTCGTCGGCCGTTCCCTGTGTCTTCGTCGTCTCCGCCCCCGGCCCATCGGACTTGTTGGAGGTCAGGATGCGAGGAGGAGGCGACTGCGCGGCCTTCTTCTCGGCGTCCTTGGCGGCGGGCTTGGGAGGGAGCTTTACCGCCTGCGCGGCCGGCCTTG
>JALGTT010000151.1 GCA_029821235.1 Candidatus Hebobacteria bacterium
TGCTGCTCGGCCAGACGAGGAAGGGCGAACTCTACTGGCTCTACCCGGACGGACGACAGGCGAAGCGGTTCTATGCGCCGGAGGGCGTTGTCGAGAACCAGGCCGATGTGTCCTACTGGGTGACCTGCTTGGTCTCGCCCGATGCCAAGTGGGTCGTGGTGGACGAGTCGCGGTACTTCGACGGAACCCGGACTCCCGGGAAGAGACGGGTGATCCTGATGCGCGCGGACGGCTCCGAGCCGCAGGTCATCTGGGAGGAGGCAATCGAGGAACGAGCCTCTGGTCAGCCCCATATCAGGGGGCCCCTCTACTGGTCCGCGGAAGGGCATGTCCTCTATATGTTCACCGTCCGGCTGGTCCGAGATGAGGAAACCGGGGAGATAAGGGCCGTTGATCACACCCTCCGCGCCTGGAGGCCTGGACAGTCGCGCCTTGAGGTCATCAAGTCCTTTCCCGACCCGCAGGGCATGCTCATTATCCGCCTCCGTCCAGTGCCTGGAGGCGAGCAAATGCTGATGTTCGTCAGCGACTTGGCGCGCTTCGTGCCGCCAGAATCGCCCTTCCGTCTTCTCTCCGCCAAGGCATTCTTCCTCGACTCCGACGGGGGCACGCGCCCGTTCTCACCCGAGGGTGGGGTGGAGAATCTCCTCAAGAAGTACTACCCGAACACCTTCGATGCGAAGGGCCGTCTGCTCCTCCAGGCGTACGACGGGACCGAGATCGCGGCGCTCGACATCGCCACCGGAAAGGTCAGCACGATCTACCCTTGAGAGACAGTCTTTCCCCTCCAGCCGTGGTGCCTGGCACGGCAAGGGCCCGCCGATTCCCTACTCGGCGGGCCCTCGGTATGGTGTAGATCGTTGTAGGGCTGGCGTGCCTACGCCAGCCGAAGCTCTCTCGCTAGCGCACCTTCTTCGGCGCGGCCTTGCCATCGGGGGAGAACGCAATGACATCGCTCCCCACCTGCACCGCGCCGTCGCGCAGCGCGATCTCCGGCACGCTCTCTCCCTCCGCCAGCGGCGCCAGCGCCACCAGGAACTCGACCTGCTTCCCCTTCCCCGGGGCCGCGATGCGCAGGGTGCGGGGGTTCTTCACGTTCACGTGCTCGCCGATGCCCGGCAGCACCTCCATGGTCACCCCGCTCGGCGCGAGCACCTTCCCGAACAGCCGCGCCCCCTCGCAGGTGATGGTGAAGGTGTCGCCGGAGACCGCGGCCTCCCCTCCCGGCTGGAGCATGAACTCGAAGGTCTCCTCATCCCGCGTGCGGGCGAGGTCCCGCACGATCACATATCCCCAGCGCCCGGTGCCCTCGTGCGGCCGCACCAGCACAAGCTCGCGCACCACGGACTCCGCGCCTTCGTAGCACGCGCTGGCGTCGGACCGGAGCCAGAGGACGCCGTCGCGCTCCTCCGCGTCGGTAATCGTCGCCACCGCCTCCTCGTCGGTGCGCTGGTCGCGGCCGCCGATCACCAGGCAGTTGTGGCCCGCGGTGGCGTTGCTGAAGTAGGAGACCTCTTTGCTGAAGTAGCCCGGGCCCACCTCTCCGTAGCCATAGTCCCGCAGCAGCCACTCGCCGGCCGCGTTGAGCAGGAAGTTGTTGACATCCTCGTGGGAGTGGGAGACGTTCACCTTGCCGCTGCGCAGGTGCAGGGTGAGGCAGTCCGGCTCCCAACTCGTGCGCGCCCCCGCGAACCCGGTCACCTTGAACGCATGCCAGGTGGGCAGGTCGGCGGGGCGCTCCGCTGGGACCTGCGGGTCATACCAAAGGAGGTTGTAGAGGGAACTGTCAATATCCGTGCGATCCGGCAGGTGTTCGGCCAGCCACTGGGTCAGCGGGTTGCCGTACTCGGCCGCCAGCCGGTACATCATCGGCCGGGTGGCGTGCCAGTCCCTGTCCGGGCCGTCGCCGAAGTTCGCCACCTGCCGCATCTCCGGCCCGGCCATATGGAGGCGGAACAGATGGGTGTTGCGCAGGTACTCGCTCTGGTAGTAGTCCCTGGCGAGATAGGGCCGGCAGGCGGTGATGAACCGCATCAGCGACTCCATCCCATAGCCCCAATAGGGAACGCCCTCTTCATAAGCCCCCTCGTCCGGCAGTTCCGCGACGATGTGCTCGAAGCCGTAGTCGGCCGTCTTCAACCACTCGCCAACGCCCGGCACATCGCCCGCGAGCGCTACCGCGGTAACGCCCAGCGCGCCGTAGTTGCACCAGGCATGGTTCTGCCGCCAAGTGTGCTTCCACCAGCCCCGGTCATTGATCCCCACCGCGGCCTCGTACATCACCTTGCCGTGCTCGGCCAGGATCTCCTTGAGCCTCTCCCGGTCCTCCGGCGACCAGCGGTCATACAGCCAGTCGTAGGCCAGCGAGATGCCGTACAACTCGTGCGCGGCCGCCAGGTCCGTGCCCTCGAACACTCCCGCGCCCCAGTACTCGTACTCGCCGGGCTTGAGCGCCCACTTGCGCGCGGCCTCGAAGTACTTCGGGTCGGGATCGAGCAGGGCCACCAGCGCGAGCCCTGGTATGCGATAGCCAAACACCCGCTGCCACAGCATCTCGTCGTTCAGGGTGCCGGGGCGGGTGGGGTCGCCGCCCACCTGGGGCGGGCGGTACTCCGGCGGGTCGTCGTCCACCGCCCGGTCGGCGGCCGCCTTCAGCCGCTCCCATTTCTCTCTGTGAGTGGTCTTAATCGCCTCTCTCAGCTTCTCCAGTTCTGCCTGTGTGAAGAACAGGCGCGGCCGTCCGGCCGCCACGATGCGCGCCTCGTACTGCTCAGAACTCATCTTCACCTCACTCGACTTGCCGGCGGCCGCAGCCCCCACTCCGGCCGCGCCCCACAGCCAGGCCGCCGCCGCCATCAGTATCGCCGCAATCCGCGGCCACCTCCGTATATCACTCATTTGCGCGGACTCCTCTTTCGGAAAATGAGACAATAGTGATGATGGTAGTTGGGGACGAAGATCTTCGGGTAGCCCCAGATGCCCAGGGGCTTGGTGTTCTGGCACCAGATGCGCTCCCCCTGGAACTGCCAGCCGGACCGCGCCATCGCCCGGGCCAGGTCCCAGGCGAGCATCCGCACCTCGCCCTCCGGGTCCCGCAGGTTCTGGGCCACCACCACCAGGTACTTGCCCGGCTTCAGGCATCGCCGTACGCCGCGGAACACCCCCGCGAGTGCCCCGATGAACTCGTCGTAATCGCGGATGTTGCCCAGGTCGGTGCGGCTGGCTGAATAGGCGGTGTCCAGGCCGCGGGCGGCCCGCTGCTTGTGCTTGGAGAATACGCCGCCCCGGCTGGTCCGGAGCATCCGCCAGTAGGGGGGAGAGGTGATGACGAAATCGAACTGCGGCAGGCCGCGCCGGAAGGCGATCCCGGCCTCCTCCATGCTCCCCCGGCGCCGCCTCCAGAAATCGGCCGCGCCGATCTCGCGCGCGTCGCGGCGAATGACGAACTGCGGAGAGAGCAAGTTGTTGGCCCGGCTTGCGGCCACCCGCGCATACCGCGCGCTCAGCTCCACCCCCACCCCCACCCGCTCGTTCTCCGCGCAGGCCACCAAAGTCGCGCCCGAACCCGCGAACGGGTCCAGCACGCTTCCCCCGCGCTTGGTGAAGAACCGGAGGAACTCCGCCACCATCTCCTCGGGAAAACGAGCCGGATGCAATTCGGTCGGCTTGTTCCTCCAGTACCGCGGCGAATCGCACACGAACCACGTCCGCGTGAACTTTATCCACTCCCGGCCGGTGAGATCGTTCAATTCGTTCTTCGGACGCCGCATGTCAGCCTTCCCAAACACGCCGCATGAGCAAGGCACTCCGCCATAGCCTTGGCGACGGCGGGCACTCCTTGCCCGTAAGGTCGTTGAGGTCGTTCTTCGGCTTAGCCATGCTCTATGTCTTGTATGCTGAGGCAGTCTATGTCGCCCCGCCGCTTATTCCGTGGCGCAGATTTGGAATCTGCGGCCTGCTGTAGGGCGGGCATTCCTATGCCCGCCATGGCTGGCACAGGAGTGCCAGCCCTACAGGCCATCTGCGTCCATCTGCGGCTCTTGGCACTTTCGCCCGGCTCCGCCGGGCGAGCGCAGGTCAGGGGACCTACGCTACAGTTCTGTCCTTGGGCCGCGCGTGCCCACGCGCTGGGCGGTTTCTCTCTGACTTCGTAGCGCAGGTTCCCAAACCTGCGCCGGCGCCGCAGGTGCCGAAAGCCTCTGGCCGAGGAGCAGGGACGTGATGGCCCTTGAGCGAGAACTGAATGTGGTAAC
>JALGTT010000152.1 GCA_029821235.1 Candidatus Hebobacteria bacterium
GGCCGGCAGGCTGGCCGCGGCGACGGACTGGCCGACGCGGCGCGCCTTCTCGTCCGGCAGGTTCACGGAGACCGAATCCGCCATCTCCGGGAACTCGGTCTTCAGCACCTCCCGGCATCGCTCCAGGATCACGCCGCCGCCCTCCCCGGAGGTGACCCGGCCGAGGATCAACACGTGGCTGAGGTCGTAGTAGTTCCGGTAGTGGGCGAGCGCGTACCCCAGATACACGCCGATGGTCTCGAAGATGAGCCGCGCCCGCTCGTCGCCCTTCGCGTGCAACTCCTGCACGGAGGCGAGTTGGTCGGCGGGGGTGAGGGACTGGTCGATGGTGATGCCCGCGACCGGAGCCAGCCGGAACACCGCCTGCTGGGAGAGATACTGGGCTCCGGTGCCCAAGTCCCCGGACCATTCGTCCGCCGGCGCGTTGGGCGCGTAATCAATCGGCGCGAAGGCCAGCTCGTCCAGCCAGCGGGTGACGTTCCCGTTCCGGTCCACATATCCGCCCGCCTCGCTGGAGCCCAGCGCGATGCCGAGGATGGCGTTCACGCCCAGGGACAT
The DNA here is from genome assembly GCA_029821235.1 of Candidatus Hebobacteria bacterium. Taxonomy (GTDB): domain Bacteria; phylum Armatimonadota; class Hebobacteria; order Hebobacterales; family Hebobacteraceae; genus S016-27. The sequence goes on from JALGTT010000152.1 coordinate 559, forward strand.
GGAGCCGGCGAGCGCGGTCACCTCTCCGTCGTTGATCACCTCGAAGGGAACCCCCCACTCCTTCGCGATGCGCGGGAACAACCCGCCCACCTGCTCGTCGAAGATCTCCTTGGGCACGCCCCGGAAGAGGGAGGCGATCCGCACCCGGTTGTTGATCACGATCCCGGCGGAACTCCCGCCGATGGCGTCCACGCGCGGCATCTGCGCCGCCGCCCGGTGCAGCCCGGACATGATCTCGTGATAGTGATAGGTGGGGTCTTTCTGATTCCGGGGGTCCCACTGCACCTCTTCGCTGAAGACGGGCTTCCCGTCCACCACCGCGCTGACCTTCCGGTCGCTGGCGCCCAGATCGAACCCGATCCGGCACCCGTCGAGGTGCCGGCCGAGGGCGATGGAGCCCTCGTTTGGAGGGGGGACCTCGTCGGGGCCGCAGCAGACGACCTCGAACGGCCGCTCGTAGACCTGGGGCCAGAAGTCGTAGTCGAAGGCCCGTAGCCCGTCGGCCGTGTAGGCCTGCTGGATATACTCGCCGATCTTGCGGGGCCCGCCGACGTAGACCTTGTAGCCCCCGCGCTGCCACAGCAGGAACTTCACGGCCCGCTCCGCGTACCGCAGATTCGCCTCCGCCTTCGGGTGGCCCTCAGGCAGGACCTGGGTGCGATAGACGTAGCGGGTTCCGTCTGGCTGCTCGGTGGCGATCACCAGGGGCTCGGCTCCGCCCGACTCCTCCGCGTCCGCCAGGAATGCCTGTGTGTAAAGCGCCCCCGGTCGGAACTGCTCGTCCAGGGGCGGCGCGACCTTTGGCTTCACCTCGTAACTCATCGGTGTATCCGCCTCCGTTGTGGAAAACTCGTATCTGCCCTCTTCGTCATCCCCTCGGGTCTGTCCTCCTCAAGGGGAGGAGGGCGGCGACTCCTCTGCGGCCTGCGGGGGCACCTCCACCCAGGCCCCGCCGGTGTCCGAGGAGACCACCGCATCCACCACCTCCAGCGCGCGCAGGCCGTCGGCGAAGGTCGCCACCTGGTCCGGCTTCTCTTCGCCCCGCAGGTAGGAGACGATATCCGCGAACATATCCGCCAGCGCCTTCTCCGGGGTGGAGAAACTCTCCTTCCGGGGCAGGTCCAGTTCGCTCGTCCGGCCCGAGGGTGAGGGAGAGACAAAGGTTACCCGCGGCGCGAACGCCCCCCGGCCGCTCAACCACTGCAACAGCGAGGGGGACTCATAGATCAGCGCGCCTCGCTCCCCCTCCACCTCGATGCGCTGGTCTCTCTTCGCGTTCCAGGACAGGTTGGCGCTCCCCACTCCCGCCTCCGCGAATTCGAGCAGCGCATAGCACTCATCCGGCACATCCACCGGCCGCATGCGTCCCCCCGCCTCGGCCGGGCGCTCGGGCACGAAGGTGCGGCACTTGCCCAACGCCCTGCGGACAGGGCCCGCCCACCACAGCATCAAGTCGAAGATGTGCGCGCCCAGGTCGGCCACCACCCCCGGCCCCGACAACTTGCGCTGGAACCGCCACCGCAGCGGCTCCGCCTTCATGTCCACCGCCCAGGTTGCCCGCATCCCGATGATGCGGCCCAAGCGGCCCTCCTGGATCGCCTGCTTCATCGCCAGCGAGGCGGGAGAGAAACGGTAGGGCACGAAGGTGACGTGTTTGAGCCCGCGCTCCTCGGCCTCCCGCAGCAGCCGCTCCCCCTCCTCGCGGTTGAGGGCCAGCGGCTTGTCGCACACCACGTGTTTGCCCGCCCGCAGCGCCGTCCGCACATACTCCGCGTGCGTGCTGTTGGGGGTCACCACGGCCACCACATCGAGTTGAGGAAGTTGGACCAGATCCTGGAAATCACGGGTCCAGAAGGGAATCCCGAACTCCTCGGCCATCGCCTGCGCCCGCTCCGCCCGGCGGCTGAAGACCCCGACGATCTCCACCTCCGGGTGGGCGTGCAGACCCACCGCGTACTTGGCTCCGAATCCGGTCCCGGCAATGGCGACGCGCAGTTTCCCGCTCACGTGCTCTCTCCTGGTTCCACCCTCACCCTTGGCATTATATCAAGCCCTGCCGCTCAGGAGAAGGCTTGCCCCGAAGAGACCGCCGGACGCGCCGAACGCCCCGCAGGGGGGGCGCTCGGCACACGACCCTCGCGCTGAAAGGGAGTCCGCAACCGTCGTCGGGTGAAGCGGTACGCGTCGCTGCCAATCCCGACCGCCCGCCGGCTGTAGGCTATCGCGCTACCACCACTATGGAATTGCTCGTCCCGAACGGATTCTCCACTCGCTCTGCACGGGGATCCTCGACCCAGTTGCCGTCCACGATGAACTTGTACTGGTAGGTGCCCGGGGGCAGAGAAACCGAGGTGGAGAATGTCGCCGCCCCGGACTTCCGTCGCCTCATCGGCCGGGCCGCCGCCTCCCAATCGGTGAAGTCGCCGGCCAGCAACACCTTGCGAGCATTCGGCGCATCAATGCTGAATCGAACCTTGGCCATCGTTGTCGCCTCTGACACGAGCCGGATTGCCTCGCCCGCGCGAACGCTAGCAACCGCGCCCGGTGGTGTCAATGCATTGGGACCGAAGCATGTGCCTTTGACGGCACACGGAGGGCGATCGGGGGATACGGGGATCCAGCGATCCTCGGGCTTCACTGGGCGAAAGGTCGCCCGACGCGGAGGCGGAAAACTAGCACAGCGGCGGCGAGCCGCCAGGAATCCCGCAGGAGAGCAGGAGATGATGCCAGCGGAAGGACATGCCGATATTCTCATCAGAGGGGGAGAGGTGGTGGATGGCACCGGGGCTCCTCCGCGCCGGGCCGATGTGGCGGTGGCGCAGGGCCGGGTTGCCGCGGTCGGCGATCTCTCCAACTGGCGCGGTGATGAGGTGATCGAGGCGGACGGATTGGTGGTCGCCCCCGGCTTCATTGACATGCACACCCACTCCGACATCTCTCTGCTGGTGAACGGCCGGGCCGAAAGCAAACTCCGCCAGGGCGTCACCACCGAGGTGATCGGCATGTGCGGGTGGTCGCCGGCCCCCGCGCCCGAGTCCCGGCGGGAGGCGATGATCCGGGAGGTGGGGGCCTGGGCGAAGGATCTGGAGTGGACGTGGGGCGGCTTCGGGGACTACCTGGCCGCGCTGAAGAGGGCCGGAACCTCGGTGAACGTGGCCCCCGTGGTGGGCCATGGGACCGTCCGCGCCGCCGTGATGGGGGAGGAGGGACGCGCGCCGACCGCGGCGGAACTGGCCGCCATGCGGCGGGAGGTGGAACTCGCGCTGGAGGCGGGCGCCTTCGGGCTCTCCACCGGCCTGGTCTACGCGCCCGGCATGTGGGCTGAGACGGAGGAGATCATCGCCCTGGCGGAGCCGGTCGGGCGGCAGGGCGGCATCTACTTCAGCCACATCCGCAGCGAATCCGACCGGTTGATGGAGGCGATCGAAGAGGCGATTCGTATCGGCCGGGAGACCGGCGCCTCCGTCCAGATCGCCCATCTGAAGGCCGAGGGGCAGCGGAATTGGGGTAAAACGGAGCAGGCGCTGGCGCGCATCGAAGCGGCGCGCGCCGAGGGCGTGGAGGTGAGTTATGACTGCTACCCCTACCCGGCCTGGAACACCGGCCTGGGGCAGATGCTCCCCGCCTGGGCGCGGGAGGGGGGAGCCGAGCGGATGGTGGAGCGTCTGCTGGAGGAGCGTCTGCTGGACAAGGAGACGCGGGACCGCATTATCGCCTTCATGCGCCAGGCCGCGGCCGAGGGCCCCGGCCGGTGGGAGCGCAGGCTCATCTCCTCGGCCCAGAGCGAGACCGGCCGCGCGGCGCAGGGGCGCACCATCGCCCAGATCGCGGAACAGCAGGGGCGAGACCCTGAGCAGGTGGTGATCGGCCTGCTGATCGCGGAACGCGGCCGCGTTGGGATGGTGGGCTTCGGCATGTGCGAGGAGGACGTCAAGCGGGTGGTGTCTCACCCCGTGGGCATGATCGGCTCAGACGCGGCCGCCCGCGCCCCCTACGGGGTGTTGGGCGAGGAGCATCCCCACCCGCGGGCATATGGCACCTTCGCCCGCGTGCTCGGGAGGAGGGCGCCCTGTCCCTGGATGCGGCGGTGCACAAGATGACCGGCCTCGCCGCCGCCAAACTCGGCCTCGATGACCGGGGCCGCCTCGCGGAGGGCCTGGCCGCCGACATCTGCGTCTTCGACCCCGCCGCCATCACCGACCGCGCCACCTTCGAACAGCCCCAACAGTATGCCGACGGCATCGCCTATGTCATCGTGAACGGAGTGATCGAACTGGCCGGGGAGGAGCACCGAGATCGGCGGCCGGGGAAGGTGCTGACGCCATTATAGGGCGCACGCCCGCCGATTGCCTCGTGGGTTCGCAGATTGAAAATCTGCGCCACCAGATATCCCCGCTGAGAAAAGCAGACACGGGAGAGCGGCGGGGCATCGGAGACTGCCCCGCCCTACAAACCATCCGCGTTTATCTGCGTCCATCTGCGGCTGGCATCCGCCCCCCCCTCCCTACAACAACTTCGTCCCGTTGATGACCAGTTCGAACTCCGAGCCGAGGGCCTGGGCGGCGCGGCGCGAGATGACCATGCGGCTCAGGAACAACTCGAAGTACTCCATGATGGGCGAGATCTGGGTGTCGATCTCCAGGCTGAGGGAGATGAGAGTGCGGTCCCGGTTGACGGTGAGGGCGGAGGAGATGGTGGCGTAGTTCACCCGATCGTGCTCGTCATAGCGGAGCGTATCCGCGTCCCGCACACGGCTGCGAGCGACATCGGACTTATCGGCGATGATCACCGCGGCGGCGACGGGGCCGAAGGGATCGCCGTACTGCTCTTCGTGGTTGCCGACCCCGGCCATGATCTCGGCCAGTTCCTCCGGCGGCATGCCCATTTCGTGCAGCACGCTGTAGGCGATCATCACCGCGATCTGCCCGTGTGTCTCGCGCGCGGCGACATTGCCGATGTCGTGGAGGTAGCCGGCGATGGCGGCGAGTTCCGCCTCCCGCTCCGGGCGGCCCAGGGATTCCATCAGGTGGCGGGCGCGCTCGGCGACGATCTCGGCATGCCGGAACCCGTGCTCGGTATAGCCGATGGCGTCCATGTTCTGGTCGGCGCGGGAGATATAGGTCTTGATATCGGCGCGCGCTTTGACTGCTTCCAGCGTGATCGGTTCAGCGGTCATCGTTCTGCTCCATGTGCTGTGCCAGGAACTCGCGGTAGCGCCCGGCGAGAATCGCCTCCCGAATCTCCCTCATCAGCCGCAGATAGAGATACGTATTGTGATAGGTGAGAGAGCGGGCCGCGAGAATCTCGCCGGCCTTGTAGAGGTGGCGCAGATAGGCTCTGGTGTGGGTGGCGCATACCTCGCAATCGCACTCCGGGTCCAGGGGACGCAGGTCGTCCTGGTACTGCGCGTTCTTCAGGTTTATCTTTCCCGTTCTCGTGTAGGCCGTACCATTTCTGCCCAACCGCGTCGGCAGCACGCAGTCAAACATATCCATTCCACAGCCCACCGCGCGGATGATGTCGGTGGGAGTGCCCACCCCCATCAG
>JALGTT010000153.1 GCA_029821235.1 Candidatus Hebobacteria bacterium
GCTCGACAGGAAAAGCAACCATGTGCATTTTACCACGGGGGGTAATGTCAAGGCCGATTCGAGCAAATCCTCCTCCACCCGAGGACAATGGACAAGACATCGGGGACGGTCTCTGGGGTTCGGAAGGAGCAGGAACTGCCCTGAGGCGAGCGAAGACCACACGAGACTACCTCGGCCGCCAATTCGCCGAGACCTGGAGGGAAGACAGATGGGCAAGGTAGTTTCCATCCTCATCGGCCTCATCCTGATTGCGCTGGGCGTCTGGGGTTGTATCGCCGATTCCTGGCAGAGTGCGGTGATCACCTTCGTGAAGGGCGGGCTGGTGATCATGGTGTTGGTGGTCGGCCTGGGAATCCTGGTCTTTGGGGTGAGCGAGTTGCGCGCTTCCCCGGAGCCCACCCCCGCCGAACCCTCCTCCAGCCCTCCGCCGGCAGAGGAGAGCGAGCAGAAGTAGCGTGACGCGAGAACGAGCGGGGCATGACATGCCCCGCTCGTCGGTTTGATTTCAGGTCAGAGGAGAAAGCAGGACTCGGCGGACCTTCGCCGCGTCACTCCCTCCCGACGGTCTCCCCGTTCAGCTGCCGTTCGCCAGCGCGGCCTTCACGGTGGCGACCACCTCGTCGAAAGCGGCGCGATCGCGCACCGCCAGCTCGGCCAGGCTTCGCCGGTCCAGAGCGATGCCGGACTTGGTCAGCCCCGCAATGAACCGGCTGTAGCTGAGCCCCTGCTCTCGCACGGCCGCGTTGATGCGGGCGATCCAGAGGGACCGGAAGAACCGCTTCTTCACCCGGCGGTCGCGGTAGGCGTAGCGCTGGGCCCGCATCAGCGTTTCCTTCGCCGTGCGGAACAACTTGCGCCGGCCTCCCACGAACCCCCTAGCCGCCTTCAGCACCGCCTTGTGCCGGCGGCGGGTTACCTTGCCTCGTTTCACACGTGCCATCAGTTACCTTCGCAACCTTGGAATTGGGGATTATCGGCCGCTCAACACCGCGCTGTCGCCTAGCCCACGCTCTTGGGGACCAGGCGGTCGAACTGCTTCTGGTCGGCGGCCGAGACCAGCGACGGCCTCCGCAACTTCCGCTTCCGGCTCGCCGACTTGCGGGTGAGCAAATGACTCTTGTTGACCCGGCGCGTCCGCAACTTCCCAGTGGCGGTTCGCTTAACCCGCTTCGCCGCTGTCTTCTGGGTCCGCTGCTTGCAGGACTTGCTTCGGGACTTGCTCTTGCTTGGCATCTTCTTTCTCTGGGGCCTCCGGCTTCGGCGGGGCGGCCGGCTGCTCTGCCGCGGCCTGAGGCTTCTCTTCTTGCTTTTCTTTGTCTTTGCTCGCGGAAGCCTGCTTGGGCGGCGGCTTCAGCCCCGGCTTCGGGGCCAGCAACAGGTTCATCATCCGCCCCTCCCGACGAGTCGTTCCCTCGGGATTCGCGATATCCGACAGTTCCTTGACGATTCGCGCGAACAACTGGTGGCCCAACTCAGGATGGCGAATCCAGGCCCCTCGGAACCGCAGATTGAGCCTGACCTTGTTACCTTCCCCCAGCAGTTCCCGCAGCTTCCGTAGCTTGACCTGGAGGTCGTGCTCCCCGATGTGGGGGTTCAGCCGGAGCAGCCGCACCTCCGTCGCCTTCTGTCGCTTCCGCGCCTCCCGGTCTCTCCTGGCAAGCGTGTACTTATGCTTGCCATAATCCATGATTCGGCATACCGGCGGCTGCGCCTGGGGCGCGACCTCGATGAGGTCCAAGTTTCGCTCTCGGGCGATGCGAAGCGCCTCCCGGGAGGGAACAATCCCCAACTGGGTCCCGTCCTCCGCGATCAGCCGCACCTCCCGGGCCCGGATTTGCTCGTTCACCCGCAGTCGTCGCTCGATTTCCCAATCACCTCCACAATCAGTAACGACCGGCGTCATCGCCCCCGCGCTCGAAGCCACATGCAGGCACACCGGTCAAAGGAGTCTAGCAAACCCACCCACCTCTGTCAACGCCGTTCCCTTCGCACTTTTCCGGAGTTGCGGCACGGGGCGACAGGGCACGGCCCGAGCCGGACAAGAAGCCGCCCGTCCGGACCAACTGCCGCGTTCGCTGGCGGCCAACCGTAGGCGCTGAGAAGAGCGAACTCTTGCAGTGTGCCGCGCACCCTTGACTGTCGCAATCGGATTCCGTAGAATACCCGCGCCCGAGGCGTCTTTCCCGCCCCCGGGAGGGGCAACGGCGGGCGAATCGGTGCCGAGGTGGCGGAACTGGCAGACGCGCTAGGTTCAGGGCTTAGTGGGCTTCGGCTCGTGGGGGTTCGACTCCCCCCCTCGGCACCAGTCGGTACCAGCGACCATCTCGCTGCACTCGCCGATCGCAGCGGAGTTCGGTGTTGAGAGACCCCATCGGGCGGGCATGATCTCCGCAGATGAAGGAAGGTCAATGCTCCCTGGCCGACATTGAGAGGGAGACGGGATTGAACGGCGACGATCCCCGGGCAGCGGACTGGCAGCCGGAGAACCTCTATCGCGGGCTGTGGAGCGATGACCCCTCTCTTTCCCCGGCCGCCTGGCGTCACCTGGGCCGGCTGGCGGCGGACGACGGCTGGGCCCGGCGCCTGCTGAGTGATGTGCTGGAGGGGCGCACCAGCCGCGATCCGACGGCCTCCATTCCCGCGTTGCGCGAACTGCTCCATCATGCCCCCGACCTGGTGCTGAACATCCTGCGCGGCCGCGCCGGATTGTCGCCCGCGCCCCCGGGCCCTTCGGCCGTCGCCACCGCCGCCATCGCCCTCGGTCGGGAGGGCGCGAAATACCTGGAGCACCTGCTGGATCTCTCCCGCAGTCGAGACGCGGCTCTGCGTCTGGCCGCGGTGGAGGCTCTGGCCGAAATGGCGGAAGGAAAGTGCCGGGCGGCCGTGGAGGGGCTGGCCACTCTGCTGGGTGACCCCAGGGGGCAGGTGAGGTGGGCGGCGGCGCGCGCCCTCGGGCGTGCCCGGGGCCCCTCCTGCGCCCGGCGAGCGGCCGCCCTGCTGGAGCGGGCGGCCCGGGGAGACGACGACAGCGCCGTCTCCGGGGCGGCCTTCGGCGCGGCCGCGCTGGCGGCGGTGATGCCGGGCCGGGCGGGCCGGATACTGCGTGCAGTGGCCGCCTCAGGCCCCGCGGGCGAGCGGGCGGCGGCGCGCGCTCTCTGGCACTTCCCGCGGCGCCACGCCGCCTCTGTGGCCGCGGCGTGTGTGTCATCGGAGAACCCGGAGACGCGTCGTCTGTGCGCTCCCGCCCTGGGAAGATGGGCCGGCGAGGGGAACCGCCCCGCCGCGCGCGAGTTGAGCACCCTATCCCGAGACCCGCAGCCGGAGGCGCGGGCCGCGGCTGCGGAGGCGCTTCTGCCCAATCCCGAGATATGTCCTGAGCCGCTGGCCCGCCGTCTCTGCTCTGATCGCTCTCCGTTGGTGCGGTCGGCGGCGGCCGCCGCCCTCGCTGCCAGGGGAGATGAGGTATCGACGCGATTGCTGGCCGCGCTGGCGCGCGACCGCGCCGCCTCGGTGCGGTCCGCGGCTGTGCGCTCACTGGGGATGAAGGGGGCCGTGTCCGAGGTGCGGGATGCGCTGAGCGACCGGGACGCCCGGGTGCGGCAGATGGCCCTGAGCGTGTTCCAGCCCTCTGCCGCGGCCGATCTGGAGAAACTCGCCCAGATGGCGGAGGAGCAGCATGTGGAGGTGGCGCAGGCCGCGGTGGCGGCGTTGGGGCAGGTGGATGCCGAAGCGCGGGAGTCGGCCTGGCGGCATCTCGTCACCCTTGTCTCCCGCCCCTCGCTGTGCCGGGCGGCGGCGGAGGCGATGGCGCGGTTGCTCGATTCCTTGGGCCTGTCGGCGACAGACCTCTGGGCCCGCCTTCGCGCTCTTCCCACCGCGGTGCTGTGGGACCTGGCGAGGGCCGCTCGCGGCTGGCAAGTGGGAGAGACGGCCAGATTGCTGGCCCGTGCGGCGGCGGCCCCGGAGCGGCTCGGGGAACTGTTGGAGGACCTGTCGGTTCTGCTCTTCGCCGCCGGGGCGCGCGCCGCGGGCGAGGTCTGCGCCTGGCTGAGCCGCGGAGCGGAGGCCAGGAGCGAGGAGGAGATCGCGGCTCTGAGCAGAGCGCGTCCGCGCATTGCGCGCGGACCGGCCCGCACGCTTGTGGAGGCGGCTCAGTTGGTGGACAAGGCCGGGAGCAGGCTGCGGCCTTGCTGGAGGCGGTGGCGGCCGGCCAGGCCCGCGGAATGCTCGAAGAGATGGTGATGCAGGTGGCCGCGCGCTGGCGGGAGGTGTTGGAGGCGGGCGTCGGGGCCGGGGCGCCCGGCGAGGTGGTCGTCACGCTGGCCTGCGAGCAGGTGCTGGCAGGGGTGCCTTCGGCCGCGGTGGTGCGGGTGGTCAACCGCGGGCGGACGGCCGCGCTGAACATCTCCGTGGACCTCGGAGCCGGGGAGGCGGCCGTGCGGTGCGTGCCCCCGGGCGGCGATGTGGAACTGGCCGCGCCCGTGCCTGTTATGGAGCCCGGGCCGGTTGAGCTGAGCGGCGAGATCACCTTCGACTCGCAGCGGTGCCGCCGGGGCGGTTGCGCAGCGACGCCAATCCCTATGTAGTGGGGAAGCCGCTGGCCGGGGACAGCCCCATGTTCTTCGGCCGGGAGGCGGAGATGGCCTTCGTCGCGCGCGCCCTGTCGAGCGGGCAACAAGCGTGACCTCGCCAGGAACTACCGGCCCGTGTTCGTGGATGTGCAGGGGATGTTGGTCTCCGACACCAACGCCTTCTTCGCCGAACTCGCGGCCCGGCTGGCGGGGAATGAGGACGCGCGGTGGATGACCGCGGATGGCCCGGAGGGGGGATTGCAGGGCGCGGAGATGGTGAGAGAGGCGGCGGTGCGCGCGGGGGGACGCACCGTGCTGCTGCTCGACGAGTTCGATGACCTGGAGCAAAAAGTGCGGGCGGGGCGGCTGAGTGCGGAGGTGTTCGATCAACTTCGCGCCCTCATTCAGCACACAGATGAGGTGAGCCTGGTGCTGGCCGGCACCCACCAC
>JALGTT010000154.1 GCA_029821235.1 Candidatus Hebobacteria bacterium
GCTCAGTGCGGCAGCGCCTCCCCGTCGTCCGCCGCCAACTCCTCCGCCACCCTCCTCGCCATATTGGGCTTCGCGCCCATGGCATCGTGGATGACGGTGAGGCGGTTGAGTTCATCCATCACCATGCCCATGTCCAGCGGCTTGGGGGCCTTGCCGACGATGCGGCGGAAGTTGCCCTCATAGATCTTGCGCAGCACGTCTTCGGGGAGTTTGATCCCTGTGATCATGGTGCGATGGTCCGGCCAGAACAGCCTCTCGTCGGTGGGCACGTGGAAGGTCTCGTCCGTCTCCAGGAAATTGCGGACCACCCAGATACGGGACAGGGGAGAGCGGGGCGCGAAGTCCGTGCCGAAGAGAATCCGGTCCTGGTACTTGAGGAAGAACTCGCGCGCGGCCTCCGGGCGCTTGCTGAAGTTGTGCAACATCTCGATGCCGGGCGAGAGGTCCAAATTGACCTCCGGGTAGCGGTCGAGGAAGGCGGCCGCCCGGTCCAGGAAGTCGGAGAGGAAATAGAAGTGCGCGAAGATGATCTTCGCCTTCGGGTGCTTGTCCAGCACCCGCTCGCACTCGGCGTAGAGCGACTCATTGGTGGGGAATGTGTCATCGTACAGCCAGCCCGGCCCCTTCGCCCACTCCGGTGCGGCCTCCGGGTCCCAGAACTCCTCCGGGTCGTTGACGTGCCAGAGCACCGGCAGCCCCCGCTCCTCGATGCGGTCCCAGTAGTCGTCGTAGACCGGCGAATCGAGGGCGATGCCGGAGGCCTTGCGGACATTGGGCTTGCCGTTGATCATCTTGAGCCCATCGGCCCCCATGGCGATCAGCCGGTCTATCTGCTGGGGGAAGGAATAGGTCCAGCGATGGTCGACATTGTTGGCGATGTGCGAGTAGTCCATTCCCGCGAACAGGTAGACCTTGTCCGGCCGCTTGGCCTTGGCGCAGATCGCCTGGGGCATCACGGTCACCCGCCGCGGGCCGCTGGTCACCAGGGCCACGATCTCGTCCACCCCGGCCTGCGCCTCCTGCTCCAGCATGGCGTTCACGGCATTCAGATCTTCCCCTCCGATGTGGGTGTGACAGTCAACAATCGGCATCTTGGCCAGTTCCAACAGTTCCATCTTCACTGCTCCTGGAGTAACGCGCTTGGCGCTGTTGATCTCATCTCCTGTTTCTTCCCCCGGTGGGCCCACCCTGCGGGGACGTGCGATACGCGCGCAGACCGCGCCGGACGATTATCGGCCAATTATACAAGAATGCCGTTGTTTCTTACAATTACGCCGGCGATAGCCCGTGTATAATGAGCAATCAAGGCCGGCCATGGCGGCCGGCATGGGGGAACGGAGGGGAGTGGTGAGCGGGATATCGAGGCGGCATCCTGCGGGAGGGGCCGAGCCGCGGCGGTCCGCGTCTCATTCATCGGTTCACCTTCCTGCCTGCCTTCGCGTCTCGTGTTCTCCTGGTCTTCTGACATGCCCCGTATGCGCACTGCCCGCCGTACGCGCTATTCCGGCGCTCGGCGCCGTCTGGAGATAGATCAGAATCCAAACACAGGAGGGATGCATGGAGCACTGCCGTAAGTTGGTCGCCGTGCCCATCGCGGGTCTGCTGCTTCTGCTGGTCCTGGCGACCGCAGGAAGCGCCCCCGCGCAGGCCGGGCTTGCCTCCGTGTGGGCGGTGGACGATGGCGAGAAGATCTTTCGCGACGACACCACCAACCCGCTGGAGAACGGCAACTCGGTATGGGATGGCAGCAGCGTCTCACTGTTCGCGGCGAAGAATGAGATCGTCGCCTTCCAGTTGATGCTGGAGGCGGACGGGTCGGGCGCGAGCAATGTGGACGTGACTGTCTCGGACCTCACCAATGGGGGCTCCACCATCAAAGGCAGCCACCCGCTCCCCGCCGCAAACGACTATGTCGGGGTGGGGGTCGAACTCTTCACCGAGCACTACCTGGACGTCTCCACCCTCTCCGGCGATCCGAGCACCGGGTACTTCAACTGGAATGCGGCCGCCGCCCCCTCGGAGAGCGGGATGACTACCGGGTGGATGCCGGATGCGCTGGTGCCCTTCTCGGCCGCGCAGGGGAAGGGCGGCGCGCCCTTCGACATTTCCGCCAATCAGAATCAGGGTGTCTGGGTGGACATCTACGTGGACAAAGGCCTTCCCGCGGGGACCTACACGGGAACCATCACCGTCACCGTGGGCGGCAACCCGGTCGCCACCATTCCCCTCAGCCTGGAGGTGATGAACTTCACCCTCCCGGACGAGAACCACTACAAGTCCATGGTCTACTACAGTCCCTGGGACTGCATCAGGGCCCGCTACAACCTCACCGACGGCAGCCCTGAGTATTGGGATATGATGCGCGCGCACAACCAGATGGCCCACCGCCACCGGCTGGACCTGATCGGGGCCGGCGATTGGACGGAGGTCAACAACCTGGGTGACGTGCTCGACGGGACCGCCTACACCGCCTCCAAGAACTACGAGGGCCCGGGCGAGGGGGTGGGCAACGGCGTCTTCTCCATCGGCACCTACGGGGGATGGTGGAGCCAGAACCAGTCCTACTACGAGACTGAGTCCGACGCCTGGGTCAACTGGTTCAACACCAATGCCCCGAACGTGGACTACTTCCTCTACCTGACGGATGAGCCGGGGTCTGATCTGTACGACGACATCAAGACCCGGTGTGACTGGATACACAACAACCCCGGGCCGGGCAGCGCGCTGCCGGTGCTGGTCACCACCTCCATCGTGAGTGATCTCATCGGGTACATCGACATCTGGTGCAGCCCGACGATGCACTGGGACAGTGTCAGCACCGCGCAGGCAGAGGAGCGCGGCGAGCAAGTCTACTCCTACGCGGCCTTCCGCCCCAAGACCCCGGCGGACATCACGGACGAGTGGGGCATCGCCTTTCGACTCAAGCCGTGGATCGCCTATCAGTGGAATGTCACCCGCTGGTTCACCTGGGAGTCCACCCACTACGTCCGCAACCCGAACGAGATCGACCCCGGCGGCGATATTGACGTCTGGACCGATCCTCTCACCTTCCACACCAACAGCGCGGACGAGACCGGCAACGGCGACGGGCTGCTGATCTACCCCGGGCGGGACTATGTCTTCACCGCCCAGGACCGCCAGTATGACGGCCCCATCGCCTCCTGCCGCCTGAAGATGTACCGGCGGGGCGCGCAGGACTTCGAGTACATGTGGATGGCCGAGCAGGCCGGGAAGGGTTCTGACGTCCAGAACATCCTTCAGGACCTTCTGCCCCACACCATGGACAACGCGCTCACCGTTCCCGACTGGTCCAACTCCAACGCGCCCTACGAGGAGGCGCGCAGGGAACTCGCCGATCTGGTCCTTGGGACCACCCGCGCCCCGTCGGCCAAGTTCCAGGCCGACAAGACGCGCGGGGTTTCCCCGCTCACGGTAAACTTCACCGACCTCTCGATCTTCAATCCCACCTCGTGGGATTGGTCCTTCGGGGATGGCGGCACCTCTACCGCTCAGAACCCCAGCCACACCTTCTCTGGGAGCGGCAGTTTCACCGTCAGCCTGACGGCGAGCAATGCCCAGGGCAGCGACACCGAGGTCAAGGCCGACTACATCACCCTGATTCAGGAGGCCGTTGTCTACCCCGATACCTGGACCACCCAGGGGAGCGGTTGGGCCGACCCCAGCCTCGTCTCCGGCGGCCTCTCAGACCTCCAGACCGACAACGATGTCTACATGGTCCTGCGGTCGGACAGCGGAAACGAGCAGCGGTACGCCGTGATGTACACGGCCGACACCAGCTACGCCCCGGCCGACATCAACCGCATCACCATGGAGTACCAGGCGAAGCTCAGCCGCACCGATACCCCTGGCAGCGGCATCCTGTTCGCGCGGCAGTCCGATGCCTCCTGGGCGGTCATCGGGGATTGGCTGCCGGGTGCCTCGGACACGGACTTCACCTGGGAGACCACGAATGTCTCCACCTACATGTCGAGCAATGGCATCCTCGGATTCGAGCTCTGCTGCTGCCCCAACGGCACGGCCAGCTACGACGTCTCCTCTGATGTCATGCGCTTCCGCCTCGAGCTGGCGGGTGGTGGTGCCAACCCGCCGGTGGCGGAGTTCAGCGGTAACCCGACGTCTGGGCAGGCTGGGACTTCGGGGATTCGGGCACTTCCACCGCCCAGAACCCCAGCCACGAGTACACCGCGGCGGGCGACTACACGGTGGCGCTGACGGCGACCAACTCCGCCGGGTCGGACACGGAGACCAAGCCCGACTACATCAGCGTCTCGGCGGCTCCGCAGCCACCGGTGGCCGAGTTT